>DAINAQ010000216.1:0-1539 GCA_036733325.1 Methanothrix sp. | reverse complement strand
TCCTCCTGGAGTCTGTAGAGAAGTCGGGGCAGAGGGCGCGGTTCTCCTTCGTCGGTGCAGGCCCCGCCGCGGTGGTGACGGTGAAAGGGAGGAGGTTTGAGATCGAGATCTGCGAGAGAAAAAGGGGGATTGACGAGGGGATAGAAAAGGGGACGAGAGGAAGGACAAAAGAGGGGATAGAAAAAGGGACAGAAGAGGGGATAGAAAAGGGAATAAAAGAGCTTCTGAGAGAAAGGCTGGAGCCTGTAGCTTCCGTCGACGTCGCCGGAGACGGCGTTTTCGTCCTCTCCGGGGAGATCAGGCATGGGATGGACCTCTTCGACCTCCTCCGGTCGGCCATCCCCTCAAGATGTGGCCCCTCGAAATTCGGGAGGCAGGCCTTCCTCGGAGGGGGCATCGGCTACCTGGCCTATGATCTGGTCGCCGAGAGGATCGAGAGGTCCTCGACCTCGGATAAGCCGGACGCGAAGTTCGGGCTCTTCGAAAAGAGCTTCGTCTTCGACCACCTGACCGGAAAGGTTTGCCTGGCGGTGGCCCCCCTTCTCCCTCAGGACGACCCTGAGAAGATCGCGGAAGAGACCATAGAACGGCTGAGAGGCCTCCATCTCGAGGAACCTGAAGGCGGCGATCTTGGGCCCCTCTCCGTCGAGGCCGACTCTGCCGGGCCCTTCGAGGAGTCGGTATTGTCGGCCAAAGAGCACATCCTCGATGGGGATATATTCCAGGTGGTCCTGTCCAGAAGGGCCAGGGTGAGGCTCGGCAATCCAGATCCCGTCCTCCTCTACAGGAGGCTGAGGGAGATCAACCCGAGCCCCTATACGTACATCTTCGAGTTCGGTGACCATGCCCTGGTGGGGGCGTCCCCGGAGACCCTCTTCTCCCTCTCCGACCGGGTGGTCACCACAAACCCCATAGCAGGAACCTGCCCCCGGGGAGGAAGCCGCGAGGAGGACGACCTCCTCGCCGCCAGGATGCTGGAGGACGAGAAGGAGAAGGCAGAGCACGTGATGCTGGTCGACCTGGGAAGAAACGACGTCCGGTCCGTCTCCAGGGCCGGATCGATCAGGGTGGAGGACTTCATGTCCGTCTTGCGGTACTCTCACGTCCAGCACATCGAAACGACCGTCCGGGGCACCCTCCGGGAGGAGTGTGACTCCTTCGACGCGGCGAGGGCCATCTTCCCTGCGGGAACCCTCTCTGGAGCCCCCAAGATCCGGGCGATGGAGATCATCGACGACCTGGAAGGGTCGGCGCGGGGGATCTACGGCGGGGGGGTCGGCTACTTCTCCGCCGACGGGTCCGCCGACTTCGCCATCGCCATAAGAAGCGTCGTTTTGGAGGGAGATGTCGCCCTGGTCCAGGCGGGGGCCGGGATCGTCGCCGACTCCGACCCCCACCGGGAGTTTCTGGAGACGGAGCGGAAGATGGCCGCCATGAAGCGGGCCCTGGGGGTGGAGCTGTGACGAAAAAGACGATCCTCTTCATCGACAACCAGGACTCCTTCGTCTGGAACCTGGTCGACTACGTATCCCAGTTCCA
>DAINAQ010000215.1:0-1556 GCA_036733325.1 Methanothrix sp. | reverse complement strand
CCCCCCTCAAGTACAGCTACAAGATCCTGGCCACGGGGAAGTTCTCGCAGCTGGGAACCGACAACGGGAATATTTACTTCTGCGAGAAGTGAAATTACCAGTAACGTTCCCAGCCACCGGTCTCCAGAGGCCTGACCCTGTATTTTTTGTCGTTCTCGATCAGGAACTTGTGGAGATCTTCGGGGCTTTTGAAGAAGGCCTTATCCCGCAGGTTGTTGTATATCTCTTCTGTGGTGAACCCGCTGAGCTGGCCCTTCCCGTAGACGATCCTCTCGATGGTGTACCATAAGTCGTCGAACTTTCTGAGGCTTCCCGTCCATTCTACCATTCGTACCACCTTGGAGGGGCGTTTCTGGCTTAAATGAATAAGAACGTTTCGTTCAGGGGTGTTTTCGTTCAAGAAGGTGTTTTGTTCAGGAAGGTGTTTTTGTTAAGAAAGGTGATTGAGATGAGTCGAGATGAATGGTCAGGGGCAGGTCGAACCTCGGGGATCGATGATCCCTTCAGATCGCTTAACGAAAAGATCAGGTCTTGCACCCGCTGCCCTCTCTCTCAGAGCAGGACCATAGCGGTCCCCGGCGAGGGTCCGGCCCGAGCGGATATCCTCCTCATCGGAGAGGCTCCGGGAAGGGATGAGGACCGGGCGGGGAGGCCTTTCGTGGGAAGGGCGGGGTCGATCCTGGACGGCTGTCTCAAAGATGCAGGAATCGACAGGTTCCGGGTCTTCATTACCAACGTGGTCAAATGTCGTCCGCCGGAGAACCGAAGGCCGAAGAGGGAGGAGATGGAGGCGTGTCGGGCTTATCTCGAATCTCAGATCGAGCTCCTCCAACCCAAGGTGGTGATCCTCATGGGCAACGCGGCGGCGAGAGCTGTTCTGAACGCCGAGGGGGTCGCCGGCCTCCGGGGCCGGTTCTTCGAGGACCGCTTCATGGTCACCTTCCATCCGGCCGCCGTCCTCCGAAATAGAAATCTGAAGCAGGCCCTGGTATCAGACCTTCTGTCGGCAAGAGATAAGGCGGAAGGCAGGGGGGCGGAAGGGCCGGGGGACCTCCAGCAGGGATGAGTCTCCTGACAGGACGAAGTTCCTGGCATGGATCGTCGACCTAGAGGTACGTCTCCAAATAGGGATTTGTCTCCCGGCGGGGATCTCTCCTCCAATCCGATTTTTCCCCATAAAAATAAATGGTAAGAAAAGGATCATCCGCTCCGTTCGGCGGCGAAGAGGGCCTTCACCTTGGGCTGGACCTTGGGGAGGGCCAGGATGAAGATCCTGTCCCCGTCCTTGACCTCCGTATCCGCGGTGGGGATGATCGGCTGGTTGCCCCGCATGATCATGCCGATGATCGCTCCCTTCGGCATCTTCTCGCCGGCGTTCTTCCCCAGGATCTTCGCCTCCTTCTCCGCCCGGAACTCCAGCACCTCAGCCTCGTCTTTGCCAGCGGCTATGACCTCTTCTCCGCCGCGCACCAGCCGGAGGACTGCATCTACGGTCACCCTGCCGGGGCTGATGGCGTGGTCGACCCCCACCATCTCGAAGAGGTCGATGTAATCGC
>DAINAQ010000214.1:0-1567 GCA_036733325.1 Methanothrix sp. | reverse complement strand
CCTCTGGCGGAGGGGTGAGGAGTGGATCTCATCAGGGAGAGGTTCAGGCTGAAGGAGACGATCGTGACCATCACGGCTCAGGAGGAGGGCCACATCGAGGCGGCCAAAGAGGAGATCGCAATTCAGCGGGCCCATCTGGAGGAGTTCATCAGGAACGATCCCTTCTTCCTGGTCACCCTGGAGCCCTACGATCGTTCCATCGACAGGGCCCCGGAGATCGTCAGGGAGATGGTGAGGGCTGGGGTGGCCGTGGGGATCGGCCCCATGAGCGCCGTCGCCGGCACCATCGCGAGATTCGCCCTGGGGGCGATGATGGAGGCCGGGGCGACCCACGCCATCGTCGACAACGGCGGGGACGTCGCCCTCGTCTCCGATCGGCCCGTCCTGATGGGGATCTACGCCGGGCCATCGCCCCTCCGGACCATCGCCCTCTCGATCCCGCCCCGGTCGAAGCCGCTGGGCATCTGCACCAGCAGCGGGACCGTCGGCCCCTCCATCAGCTTCGGGTCCGCCGACGCGGCGGTCGTCGTCTCCGAAGACGTCTCCCTGGCGGACGCCGCTGCGACTGCTCTCGGGAACGCCGTCGGCGCCGACTCGCCCCTGGCCGACTCCTTCGGGGCGGTGGCGGTCCCTGGGGTCGCGGGGGCCCTGGTCATCCGGGGGGAGGATATGGCGCTCTGGGGGGATCTTCCCCCCCTCCGGCGAGCGAGCCTGCGGCCCGAGCTGATCACCAGGGCTTAAGGCTTAAAAGAAATATTGACTGTCTCCGCCGGGCCGGGTGACGGGACCTCCAATCCCGAAATGAACGGGCGGGGATGGCTGGAGGCGAGGGTGCAGATCGTATCCACACGATAACCGCCTCTCGGAGCCTCAATCGATGAGCCCTCTCGCGGGAACGTCCATCAAAAGCGGAGAGCTGATCTATTTTGCAATGCGTTCTCGAACTTCTTCGAATTCATCCAGAATATAATACACTTCGACTCCAGACTTCCTGGCACTATCAACCTGATGTTTATCGTTTGAGACGAGAAAAGCTTCTTCAAGCTTTGCAGCAGCTACGTAAAAAGAATCGATCGCCCTTGATCCGGTCAGAACGGCAACGCTATAGGCCATATCAAAAAGTTCTGACGCGTCGATGAAGTTCATGCCGGAGAATATCTCCTCAGCCAGAGCGGTCGCCTCTTCCTTCTTTAGCCTTCTGACTAGCTGGCCGATCATCTCAATCTTGAATGCGTCGGGCTCAAAGATCGGAAGGCCATTTTCCTCGATCAAGTTGAAGAGGCCGTCGGCGATGGCGGTCCTATCGCGGCGATAATCGAAGATCAGATCCAGGAATACGGACGCATCGACGACGATCATCGTCTCTCCTCGACGAACTCTTTGAGAAGGTCCTCGTCGACCTTCCTCCTGTGCCTCCTTGCAGCTTCCAGGATCCCTCCCGGCTTTATCACCACGATGGCCTCGGTCCCCTCCTTCAGCTTCACATCTCCCAGCGGCCTGAAGACTCCCCTCTCATAGACGACCTCGATCTTCTTATCGGCCTTTGCGGTGTAAACTGCGCCCATCT
>DAINAQ010000213.1:0-1579 GCA_036733325.1 Methanothrix sp. | reverse complement strand
CGCCCCTCATCGAGTACCTGGGAACCCCCTTCAACAAGAAGCTGAACATCTACGGGATCATGTTCACCACCAGGGGCTGCGGTGTGGGCTGCAAGTTCTGCCAGACCCCGAAGTTCTGTAACCGCCCTCACCCCGTCCCCCTCGATAGCCTTGAGAAGGTGATCTCCTACTACAAGGAGCACGAGATCAACGTCGTCCTGATCGAGGACGAGAACTTCGGCGCGAACCGCCGACATGCCGACAAGGTCGTCGACCTCCTCGACGAGTACGGGATGGTCTGGGGCTGCATGGCTCGGGCCGACTACCTGCGAAAGAAGATCCCCGAATGGGCCGAGATGAGGTCGAGGCCAGACCCGGTCACCGGAAAGAAGCCCCGGACCGTCAAGGGCTTTGCGGGAGCTGCCATCGGGATCGAGAACCTCCACCAGGAGAAGCTCGACGACATCAACAAGAAGGAGGGGACCGAGGACGTCCTGGAGACGGTTCGGCTCCTCCATAAGTACGGGTTTGGGACCGTCGGCTACTACATGATCGGATTTCCCGAGGACACGAAGGAGTCCCTCAAAAAAGACATCGCCGACCTCGCCAACCTCAAGCTCGACATAACCCAGATCTGCATCATGACGCCGCTCCCCCAGACGAAGCTCTGGGACGAGCTCGACGAAGAGTACGGGATCTTCGAGAAGGACTGGCACCGGTTCGACATGAAGCACCTCGTCTGGAACCACCCCAACATCCCCCCCGCGGAGATGGAGGAGATCCTCGGCTGGTCTCTGAAGCGGGTCTACAACCGGATGACTCCGCTGCGGACCAGTTTCCGGGTCTGGGCGAACGCCTACCGGTACGCTGGAGTCTCGGGGATGAAGGAGATCGCAGCCTACGTCTCCCGGGCGAACCGGTTCGACTTCAACCCCGAGAAGCCATGGTTTTTGGAGGCTGGGGTGAGATGATATCATGAAGGTCCTCCTCCTCTCCTCGCCGGTCGTCCAGCCCGACTTCGACCGGATAGCGAGGATCCCCAACTATGGCCTGGTATCGATTGCCGGAAACGTCGACGACATCTGCACAGTCCACGTCGCAGACCTCCACGCCGTGAAACGGCCAAAAGAGCGTCTCGAAGAGATCTTGAGGAACGGCTACGACCTGGTTGGCCTCAGCTGCATGAGCTTTCAGTACCACGCCATGCTCCCCCTCGCCAAAATGGCTCAGGAGAGCGGCGCCGAGACGGTCTTCGGCGGCTACCACCCGACCCTCAACTACGACGAGATCGGCGAGAGCTCCGAGGCGAAGCTCGCCGACTACGTCGTCCGGGGGGAGGGTGAGGCGACCTTCCGGGAGTTGATCGGGGCGATCGAAGATGGACACGATCTCGGCGATGTGAAGGGGCTCTCGTACTGGAAGGGGGATCGGATGGTCCATAACCCCCCAAGGCCCGTTTTGGACGTCTCCGAGATAGAGATGCCAAACCGAGACGCCCGCCTGATCACCACGGGGTTTCAGAGCTTCGGGATACCCATAGATTCTGTGGAGACGAGCCGGGGCTGCACCAACGGCTGCAAGTTCTGCTCCATCCAGCACA
>DAINAQ010000212.1:0-1589 GCA_036733325.1 Methanothrix sp. | reverse complement strand
CCACGAAGAATCCCATCTCTCCCCGGTGGTCTTCGACCCGGTAGTAGGCCTCGCCCGGCTCGGGCTTGATCTTCTTGGGCAACCCCTCGGCCATGATGGGGCCGTCGGAGATCTGGTCCAGGCACTGCTCTATGATGTAGCAGCTCTCGAATATCTCGTCAAGCCTCACCTCGACCCGGGCCCTGGAGTCGCCTTCCTTCCTGGTGATCACCTCGAAGTCCATATCCTTGTAGAGGAGGTACGGATCTTCCC
This sequence comes from Methanothrix sp., assembly GCA_036733325.1. Classification (GTDB taxonomy): domain Archaea; phylum Halobacteriota; class Methanosarcinia; order Methanotrichales; family Methanotrichaceae; genus Methanocrinis. Next base: position 1,337 of record DAINAQ010000212.1, on the reverse strand, counting down.
GCCTCATGTCGTAAGGGGTATCCGACGCCCTCAGGGGCGGACCTGAAACTCCGAGCCTCCTCGCCTCCGCTGGGGTGAGGACTCCGACTCCTTCCATCCTCTTCCTGTAGATGCTGTCGGACAAGAAGAGCTCCTTGTACTCCTCGGTCTTCAGCCTTATCTTCTTCAGGGCGTCCAGGGTCATATCCTTGAAGCCTTCGGGGAGGTCGTTTCGCACTCCGCCGAACCGGACGAAGCTGTGGTTGATCCGCGCTCCGGTCACGCTCTCGATGCAGCTGAGGATGTCCTCCCGGTCGATGATCATGTAGAGGAAGGGGGAGAAGACGGCGCTTCCGATGAGGGTCAGAAACTCACCGGTCCCCAGAAGGTGGCTCTGGATTCTGGAGAGCTCCTCCAGGATCATCCGGATGTACTGGGCCCTCTCCGGAGCTTCAATTCCGAGAAGCCTCTCCACGGCGCCGCAGTAGGCTTCATTGTTGGTGAGCGCGGCCATGTAGCAGAGCCTGTCGGTGATGGGGATGCCCTGCATGTAGGTCCGGTTCTCCATGATCTTCTCGATCCCCTTGTGGATGTAGCCCACGTCCAGAAAGGCCTTCTTCACCCTCTCTCCATCCACCAGGATGTCCAGGAGGAAGGGTCCGGGGACGACGGCGTGCTGGGGACCCATGTGGAGGATCATCTCCGACTCGCCTTTGATCTCCATCTCCTCCCGCTCCCGGAAGGTGGGATACTCGGGCCTCTCGGTGGGGACGGTCCCCGCCTTGATCTCGGCCTCGGTGGGTCCGAAGGAATAATCGGTATACCCCTCGGGATTCACCTTCTCTATCGCCCTGTCGGCGGTGTTGTAGTCGGGGTAGCCCTTGTAGTCCTTCCTCCAGGGCCAGACTCCCACCAGCTCGTCGGAGAGCAGAAGAGGATAGAGCTCGGGATGGCCCTCGAAGTTGATTCCCAGCATCTCCCAGATCTCGCGCTCGTACCAGTTGGCGTTCCAGTAGAGGCCGGTGAGGGACTTGACCGACGGGTTTTCCCTCTTGGTCTTCACCTTCAGGAGGGCCACCACCTGGTGGGCGCCGTGGCTTGCCAGCATCTCCGTGACCTCGAAGAGGCCGTCGTTGATCCTGTCCACGCCGGCAGCGCCGGAGTAGTGGTCGAAGCTGTGGTTATCCCTCAGATACTTGCAGACGTCCACGATCCTGTCCGGCTTGATGGTGGCCCACAGCTGCCGTTCGGGAGCCACTTTTGCCTCCTCGATCGCTCCCGGAAAGGCCGACTGGAGGGCAGACAAGACATCATTTGCAGTTGTCAACGGTGAACTCCTCCTCTCTAATAGCCCCTCT
>DAINAQ010000211.1:0-1603 GCA_036733325.1 Methanothrix sp. | reverse complement strand
GCCACCGACTTCCCGGAGCCGGGCATCCCCACAAAGCCCACGATCTTCAACTCTTGTCACCCATTTTCGTGATTTTGATTTTGAGTTCGATCTTGATTCCGATTTTGATCGTCTTTCTCTTTCATCGGATCTTTTCGCATCTTTGGATGCGGCTTTCGGAGCTGGCATATCTGGAATAGCTCCGTCTGATAGGGGCGGCTCCGGGAGGGCAGAGGCCCCTTTTTTATGGTGGTGTCGATCCCGTACCGCTCCTCCATCGTCCGGGCCATGTCTCTGAGCAACTTTATGGGAACCGGGTCGAAGGGCTTCTCCCGGTCGCTCGGACGCCCCTGCTGGAGGGTGATCGACCCGATCCCAAGCATCCTGAGGAAATTTCCGATCTCCAAAAGGCCGTCGAGGGAAGGCATGTTGGGAAAGACCGTCGTCCTCACCTCCGTGGGGACCCCCGCCGCCAGACAGACCTCCAGGCTCTCCATCACCCGAGGGGCGACGTCCTTTCGTCCGGTGGCGGCGGCGTACTCCGGGTCCGTCAAAACCTCCTTGACGTCGAGAAATACCATGTCCACCAGCCCCTCGTCGATGAGCTGGGCAAGGCGGGTCGGAAAGCGTCCGCAGGTCTCTACGCCCACCTTAAGGCCCATCTCCTTCGCGTGGCGCGCCACGGCCCGAGAGGCCGCGAGCTGGACGAGGGGCTCGCCGCCGGAGAGGATCACGGCGCTGATGAAGGGCTCTGCCTCGTCAATCTTCCTATTGATCTCCGAGAGGTCCTCGAAGCTCTCCCCGGCCTGGAGATGCCAGTTGTGGCAGTGGGGACAGCGGAGGGGGCACCCCCTCATGAAGATGACGGCGGCGGAGACCCCAGTCCAGTCCAGGGTCGAGAGGGGGACTATGCCGCCGAGATTCACCTGCATAACGCGCCCTTCATACCCTCTTCATTCGTCCTTCAGTCCGAGCCGATCGTCTTTGAGGCCCGAGGGCCGCTGGCTGCCATGCCATCATAACGACCCTCCATTTCCGCCGGCCCTGAGCTGGGCTATCACCTTCTCTGCGATCCTGGGGCCGACGACCTCGGCGACGTCGGCCGCCTTCGCCTCCCTCAGCTTATCGATGCTGGTGTACCCGGCCCGGTGAAGCTTTCTTGCCCTCACCCTGCCGACGCCCTTCAGGTCGAGTAGGCCCAGGAGGTCAGGTCCCGCACCGTAGTGGATCCTCTTTTCGAGCTGGTAGATCCGAAAGGTGGCGCCCAGATCCAGATGCTCCGACAGGCGGCCCGCCGAATGCATCAGCCACTCGGCCGTCTCCGCCACCCGCCTTATGTCTCCGGGCCCGACCCTGAACCGGTCGGCGATCCTCTCCTCCTCCGCCTCCGAGACCCACTCCAGGAGGAGGGCCGCGGTCTTCGCCTCCCTCATCATCCAGTCGTAGTTCTCCTCGTTGCAGAACTCGGAGTAGTGCTGGTCGATGAACTCCTCGACCCAGCCGTCGGAGGCCTGGATATATAGGGTGTCCATATCCGGGGTCATGGTGATCAGGTGCAGAAGGGTCAGGTCCGTGACCTTGGCCGTCTCCCTCGACCGGAGGTTGTCGACGACGATCCTGGCGG
>DAINAQ010000210.1:0-1622 GCA_036733325.1 Methanothrix sp. | reverse complement strand
ATGCTTTATAGCTCTCCTTGTTCTCGTTCACCAGCTCTCGAGCAAGCCTCCTCGCCAGGTCTACGGGGTCGGCGACGGAGTCGTCGACCTGGATGGACCAGAGCCTCTCCTTACCCAGGTCGGACAGGACCGCACCGTAGCCCATCCTCCGGCGGAGGGTGTTTTTGACCGTGGCGGCCTCGGCGTCGGGGATCTTCAGCCAGACCCGAAGATAGATCAACATCCTCTCACCTCGATGTACCGCTTCATGGACTCGAATATCATCCTCCCCGGCCCCGGAGCGTTCATATCTCCGACGGATTTCTCGGGGTCGGCGGGCGGAAGCTGCCAGGAGAAGGAAGACCTCTCGGGGTGGGGCATCAGCCCCAGGACGTTCCCCTCGGGGTTGCAGATCCCGGCTATGCTCTCGCGGCTCCCGTTAATGTTCACCGGAAACTCCTCCTCCACATGCCCCTGCTGGTCGCAGTAACGAAATATGACCTGGTTCTCCCGGTTCAGCCTCTCCATCAGCTTCTCGTCAGCGGTGACCAGGTTACCCTCGGCGTGGGCGAGAGGCATCCGGACGATATCGCCCTTCTCCAGGAGGAAGCTCCCGCTGCACCTCTCCCGCGGTGCCTCGTGGCGCAGGGTCGTCCAGGCGCAGTAGAAGCCGCGCCTCACGATCTCGCCCTTCGATACCATCACGTTCTGAGCCAGGGCTACATCCACCCCGCCAAGGCCCGGAAGAAGCCCCGACTCCACCAGGATCTGAAAGCCGTTGCAGATCCCGATGATGGGCTTGCCACCATCCGCCTCCTCCCGGAGGGCGTCCATCACCGGCTCCTTCGAGGCGATGGCCCCGGCCCTGAGCCGGTCCTGGTAGGAGAAGCCGCCGGGGATGATGTATCCGTCGAAGCCGGAGAGCTCCTCAGCGGGCCTGTTCCACCGGAAGATCTCGCCCGAGAGGCCCGCGCTCCGAGCCGCCACCAGGGTCTCATGCTCGCAGTTGGTCCCCGGAAACTGGATTACAGCTATCTTCATCTCATCGCCTCCACAAGCCCTCCGGTCCAGGCCTTCTTCGCCGTCGAGAGGGCCATCCTGACCACGGTCTTCCCCCGGTGGGTCATCACCAGCTCCGGAGAGTCGGTCACCATTCCCAGCTTCATGACCTCCAGCCCGCGTCCTATCAGAAGCGTCTCCAGCTCTCCTTCGGCTCCGGCCTCGCACTCCAGGAGGAATCCCGAGGACTCGCTGAAGATGAGCCGGTCGGCGCTCAAATCCGACCCCGCAGAGTCCAGGTCCAGGTTCATCCCCAGTCCGGTCCCGCCGGCGAGGGCCATCTCGGCGGCGGTCGCCGCAAGGCCGCCGTTGGAGATGTCGTGGGCGGAGACGACGGTCTTTTGGGCGATGGAATCGATGACGGCGTAGATCATCTTCCTCTCCAGATCGAATCTCACTATTGGCACGTTGGCGCCGGTGGCTCCGAAAACCGTCCTGTAGTACTCGGACCCCCCCAGCTCGTCGAAGCGGGGGCCCAGGAGGTAGATGGAGTTGCCCGCCCTCTTGAGGTTCATGGTCACCGCGTCCCTGACGTCGTCGATGAGGCCGACGCAGGCGATGATCGGCGAGGGGTCCACCGTCCC
>DAINAQ010000209.1:0-1645 GCA_036733325.1 Methanothrix sp. | reverse complement strand
TGTTCAGCTTGTGGGCCCCGCCGTGGACCAGGTCCTCCCTCTTCAGGTAGACCTTTCGCCCGAGCTCTCGGGAGAGGGACCGGGCCAGGTAAAGAGAGGTCGGCCTTCCGGCATAATCGGCGAGGAGGCCTGAGAGCTCCCTCCTGAAATCGGGGTCCTTTTTGAGGCGGTCGTAGGCCTCTGCCAGCTCCTTCAGGGGCTGGATCAGGGTCTCGGGGACGAACTGCCCGCCGAACCTCCCAAACCTCGAACTCGACGTATCGGTGATCTTCATCAACTGTAATCAGCTCCAATTGGCGTACTATTCAGCTCTTTTTAAACCGGACCATCCGTTCGGGGACGTTTCATGCCGTTGAGGTCCAGAAGAAGCTCCGGCCTTTTCATCAGAGAGGTTCCCACCAGAAGGGCGTCGGCCCCGGCCTCCTCCATCCTCAATACATCCTCTCGAGAGTTTATCCCGCTCTCGGCGACCACGAAGAGCCCCGAGGCCCTGGCCACCGGCCCCAGCCTCTCGAAGGTGGTGAGGTCGACATTGAGGGTCGCCAGGTTCCTGTTATTTATCCCCACCATCCGGGCTTCTGTATCCAGGGCGGCGGCCAGCTCCGCCTCGGTATGGACCTCCACCAGGGGCTCCATATTCCTGGAGCGGGCCGCCTCCACCAGATCGTCCAGAGGAGAGGAGAAGGCGGCGATGAGCAGGACCAGGTCGCTCTCGACCTCGTCGAGCTGCCTCTCGTCCAGGATGAAATCCTTTCTCAGAATGGGAAGGCCGACCGCCTTCCTGGCGATCCGGGCGTTCTCGGGGGATCCCATAAAGTAGGTGGGCTGGGTGAGGACCGAGATCCCGCAGGCCCCCATATCCTGGTACGATCTGGCCATGGACGCCACCTCTTCCGGCGAGAGGGCTCTATCCAGGATCCGGGGCTTGATCTCAGCTATGATGGGGCTGATCCCCCTCGACCGGAGGTGTGTCGCCCGAGCGGGTAGGTCCCGAGGATCGTCGACCAGAACCCGGTTCTTCGGACCGGCCTCGGGAAGCTCCGCCAGCCTGACCTTTGTATCTCGCAGAATCTCTCTGACTACATTGGAGGTCACAGGACCAGACCCTCCAGCCAGTTGGATATCAGCTTCTTTCCGCTCGGGGTCAGAACCGACTCCGGGTGGAACTGGACCCCCTCCACGGGCAGGCTTTCGTGTCTCACTCCCATCACCACCCCCTCGGCTGTTCTGGCGGATATCATCAGAGGGGGCGCGAGCCGCTCCACGGCCAGGGAGTGATAGCGTCCGCCCCTGAGGGGGTTATCGAGCCCCCGGAATACTCCCAGGCCGTCGTGGAAGATCTCGGAAGCTTTGCCGTGGACCGGGGTCGTCCTGTTGATCGTCCCCCCATAGGCCAGGTTTATGGCCTGGTGGCCGAGGCAGACCCCCAGGATGGGGGTGCCCTCAAACCGCCTCATGATCTCGATGCAGGTTCCTATGTCCCTGGGGTTGGCGGGATGGCCCGGACCGGGCGAGATCACGATCCCCAGGGGGTCGATCTCCTTCACCCTGGCGGGCTCGATCCTGTTGGATACCACCTCGGTCTCCGGATGGAACTGGGATACGTAGTCGACCAGGTTCCAGACGAAGGAGTCCTGGTTGTCGA
>DAINAQ010000208.1:0-1645 GCA_036733325.1 Methanothrix sp. | reverse complement strand
TGGTGATCGCCCTGGTCCAGTCCGACCCCAAGGAGAGGTACGAGATCAGGGAGGGGAAGATCAGGGCCAAGTACGGCCATTCGGTGGACGTCTCCCTCGACTACCCCAAAAACGACCTGGCAGCCCTCTACTACGGGGCGAATGAGGAGGAGGCCGATCGGATCCTGGAGGTGGGGCTGAAGGCGGCGACCCAGCGGTACGTCCACCTCTCCACCTCCCCGGAGAAGGCGTGGTACGTCGGCACCTTCAGGACCAATAGCCCCCGGGTCATCAGAGTCGACGCCGAGGCCGCCCAGAAGGCGGGGGTGAAGATGATGGCGGTGAGCGAGGAGATCGTCATCTCCGAGAACGTTCCCCCGGAGTACCTCAGCCCCGTTCCCTTCTCCCCGACGACAGAGGTCTGATCACCTCCCAAACCTCCGATCTCTTCTCTGGTAATCCCTGACCGCCGAAAGAAAGTCGATCTTCTTCAGCCGGTGCCAGGACCGGTCGATGAAGTAGAGCTCCGAGTAGGTCGACTGCCATATCATGAAGTCGCTCAGCTCTCGATCTCCAAGCCTTATCAGAAGGTCCGGCCTCTGATTTATCTGCAGTCTCGCCTCGATGGCCGCCTCATCGATCTCCTGGGGGTCAAGGAGGCCGGAGTTTACCTCTTCAAGCAGAGACCTTATCGCCTCGGTCACCTCCTCCTTTCCTCCCCGACCGATGGAGATTATGAGCTTTAGAGGGCCGCCCGCGCCGAAGGAGGTCTCCCCGCATCCGAAGAGAAGTCGTCCCTTCGCCGGTAGCGCCGAGAGCTCTTCTGTAATCATTCGGGCGACATCTTCGAGCCTCTCTTCCCCGGCCAGCTCCGGGAAGAGGGCCGCCTCGCGGACTCCCAGGATCGTGCACCAGCCCGCCAACTCGCCGATCCTCCTCCACCATCGGGGGCCAATCGCCTTTGAGGAGATGATCACGGCTATCGATGGTGGGACGCGATCCCTTACGATCTTCCTCTCCAGCATCTTTTCGCGCGCACGGTCGAGCATCGAGCCCCCTGGACGGTTTCGTCGAGAGAAAGTATTTTTGCGATAGGCTTCATCTTGCGGTCGATGAACAGAGAGGGCATAGCCAGGGCTTGCGTGGGGATGACGGTTCTGCTATTTCCTTACGCCGGAATCTATTCCCTCCTCGCCCTTCTTGCTCTCTTCCTGGCGGAGCGCAAGGTGCGGGTCCTCGCCGCCTCCCTCGGCTTCCTCTTCCTTCTGAGCTATGTCCTTGATTCGACGAGCTTCGAGCTCCCCCTTCATCTGGTCGCGGTTTCCTTCGTCGCCCCCACCATCGGGGCCCTCGCCTCCTCGAGGTTTCAAGATCTATCAAAGAGCCTGGTTTACCTGGCTACGACGACGGTCCTGGGATATATTGCCATCCTCTGGATGGCGGTGCCGCCGTATCTCTCAGGAGCCTTTCCTCTGGCAGGGGCAGCATCCGCCGCGACGGCCGCCGCGGGCATCGAGCCCGAGAGGATCTTCTTTCTGGCCACCCTGGGGGGGCTCGCCGGCTCCTTCCTCGACTCCGCCTCGAGGAGGGCTGAGCGGGACTTCGCCGTCCCCTTCGGCTCCTGCATGGTGATGTGGCTCTTCAGCTTCGACTATCCTCTTCCGGA
>DAINAQ010000207.1:0-1648 GCA_036733325.1 Methanothrix sp. | reverse complement strand
CCTCTTGCCGAAGAGGGCGTAGTGGCACCCCACCTCCCAGGCGGTCCCGTCGTCGACCTGGGGGCCGTCCAGGATCGCCACCATCAGAGGAGAGCGCCGGAGGGCGGCCAGGTTCGTCTCGAAGATCTCCTCTTTCGTCCCGGAGGCGATCTCGAAGGGCCAGAGCACCTCGACCCGATCGCCGAGGTCGGACTCGATCTCCCTCTTCAGGGACCGGGCCCCCTCGATCTCGGCCCTGCTGAAGAGGGGTCCTGCCAGGTAGACGGAGACCTTCTCTGCCACGCTTTTTCCACCCTCTGCCATCCTTCCTCTCCTCTATCCTTTCTCCTCACGCGCTCTTTCAGCCCTCATCGCCTCCGGTCCGGTCCAGTCGGGCTGTCTAATCGGCGGAGGCGGCCAGAAGCCTCTCTCTCACGAACCGGTCGTCGAGGCTGGCCAAAAACCAGCCCACCTTGGGACCCTGCTTCTGCCCCAGGAAGGCGACGTAGATGGCTCCGAAGAGCTTCTTTGCGTCGATCCCCCGCTCCTCGGCCACGGCGTAGACCTCGTTGTGAATCTCCTCGGCGCTCATCCCCTCGATCCTTCCGGCGAGGTCTGCCAGGGCCTCCTTCAGCTCGGGTTCGACGTTCTTGATCCTGGTCGGGAGGGTCTCCTGGAGCTGGAACTTGACGAAGGGGGGTGCGTACCGGTCCAGCCAGGCCCTGACGTTGGCGGCCCGGGAGAGGATCTCTCCCCTCTTTGAAGTGTCGTATCCGCTCCTGTCCAGAACCGCCATCAGCTTCTCCAAGTCGTCCCCGGCGATCTGTACCGCGGTCACCATGTGGCGGTAGGGTATGGCGGAGGGCTCCTCCCCCCCGACCCGGGAGAGCTCGAGAGCCCTATCCTCTCCGGCCCGGCGGTCGTACTCCTCGATGAGGGTGAGGAGGGGGAGGCCGGGATCGAACTCGATGTGCTTTTCGGGCTTGGTCCTGATGATCAGGTAGCGGAGAACCTCGGGAGGGACCACGTCGAGCATGTCCCTGATCGTCACCACGATCCCGGTGGAGGAGTGCATCGCCCCCTTCCCCTTCAGGTGGATCCACTCGTAGACGACCGGATAGGGGGCGGGGTATCCGTAGACCTCCTCGGAGATCCTCTTGCCGGTGTCGTAAGATCCTCCGGCGGTGGCGTGATCTTTTCCGAAGGGCTCCATGGTGACCTTGAGGATCGACCACCGGGCGGGCCAGTCCACCCTCCAGGCGAGCTTCCCCCCGCCTCGAAAGCTGATGGTCCCCTGATGGCCGCATTTGCAGACGTAGTCGGCGCTCTCCCCTTCGAGGTCGAAGCCGATCACCCTGGTGGAGTTCAACCGGCCGCACTCCTCGCAGATGGCGTCCAGGGGGCACCAGTCGGGGGGAAGGTCTCTTCCCGAGACTTCCTTGAGGATCCTCGCGATCTCCTCCCTCTTAGAGAGGGCCGTCTTGATGGCGTCGACGTAGAGCCCATCCTTGTACATCCTGTCCGCCCGGTGGACCTCGGGCCTGATCCCCAGCCGCTCCAGGGAGTCGAAGAAGGGGAGGAGGAAGTGGTCTGCGTAGCTCTCGCAGCAGCCTTCGGGGCAGGGGATCTCGGAGAGGGGTTTTCCCACATGCTCCTCGAAGCTCTTGGG
>DAINAQ010000206.1:0-1650 GCA_036733325.1 Methanothrix sp. | reverse complement strand
CCTCACCGAAGAACTTTCTCATCATCGGGTACATCTCCTGGATCTGCTCGCTGGCTATCTGCTCGTAGAGCCGATAGACGATGCTCACGGTCAGGAGAAGTCCGGTGCCGCCCGCGCCTCCCAGGGTTCCCATGAGGCTTGCGACCAGGGTGAGCAGGCCGATGATGACCCCTCCGATCACCGTCACCTTGGGGATGTACCTCCCCAAAAGCCTCTCGATGCTGACCGGATTTCTCCGATGGCCGGGGACCTGGAGTCCCGAGGCGTGGATCTTGGCCGCGACGCTCTTCGCCCCCATCCCGGTCGTCTCGATCCAGAACATGGCGAAGATGACGCCTCCGACGATCAGAACGGCGGCGTCGGTGAAGACATGAAGCCAGATCTGCCATCCGGCTATCGGAGCAAGACCCAACAGCTCCATCCCCGGGTTGCTGTTGGAGACCAGGCTCGGTATCCAGTCGTAGGGGCTGTTTATCGGCGATAGGTAATACATCAGCCCCGATATCGGCTGGGGCGAGGTGGCGCTGACCAGCTCGCTGGTCATCATGTCGTACCGGGAGGTGGAGGTGAAGGTGCCGATGATGCTCGAATAGGCGGTGTAGACGATGTTCACCCCGGCGGCGGTGTCGGTGGTGCTGGCCGTGGTGATCGTTCCGATCTTGCCGGCGAGGAGGGTCCCAATCATCTGGATGTTCGCCTGGAGGGCTCTCACCAGAATCATGGGGAGGACGCTGGCGTAGACCAGCTTCACCGGGAACCTCCCTCTCGCGCCCCGGACGGAGCTGTGGGCCAGGGGTATCTCGATCCGGGTGCTCTCCACCAGGACGACGAAGAGGATGATCATTATCGTGGTTATGAGGGCGAGGATCCCGCCGTCGATGAAGACCCGCTCAAGGCCGGAGGAGGTGAATACGTCCTCGAGGCCGAGGACGTCGTTTGTGAATATGAAGACCCATTTCGGGATTATCCCTATGGGCAGGCCCCTGTCCCCGATCGTCCAGTTGAAGAGCCCCGTGATCAGCGACTGGCTGACTCCGGCCACGATGAAAAGGCCGACTCCCGATCCGATACCCCACTTGCTCACCACCTCGTCCATGAAGAGGACGAGGACTCCGCCGATGCAGATCTGGACGAATATGAGGAAGGATATCAGGCCCAGGGATACCCCCAGGGACGAAGCCAGGCCCGGGTCGGGGAGGAGGTAGCCGCCCGTCACCTGGGGCAGGGCTTCCACGATGATCATGACGAAGACCAGAAGCTTCTGAGTCCCCTGGAAGACCGCCTGGTCGCGCGGATCTCTCAGGTTGAGCTTGATGATGTCGGCTCCCACCAGGAGCTGGAGGACGATAGAGGCGGTGACGATGGGACCTATCCCCAGGAGCATCAGGGAGCCGAAGGATCCGGCGAAGAAGGCCCGATACATTCCGAAGAGGTCTCGCGATGCCGGGGAGAGGCCGAAGAGGGAGACGTTGGAGAGGGCGAAGTAGAGGATGAGGATGCCCACGGTCCAGCTGAGCTTCTTCTTGAAGTGGACGTGACCTTCGGGCCTCTCCACCGCCGGCAGCCTCCTCACAAAAGGCTCTATCGCGTAGAAGAAGCTGTGCTGATTCATGATACCACTACTTCACCGCCGGCCTCTTCGATCTTCGA
>DAINAQ010000205.1:0-1654 GCA_036733325.1 Methanothrix sp. | reverse complement strand
ACCTCGTCTGTGATCTCCTGCCCCCGGTGGGCGGGAAGGCAGTGGAGGACGATGGCGTCGCTCTTGGCGTGGCGCATGAGGTCTGCGTTCAGCTGGTAGCGGCGGAAGGCCTCAAGCCTCTTCTCAGCCTCGGCCTCATCGCCCATGGAGATCCAGGTGTCGGTCTCGACGACGTCTGCGCCACCGACCGCCTCGAGGGGATCGGCGACGACCACGGTTCTTCCACCAAGACTCTCCGCCTGATCTAATATTTTACGGTCTGGCCAGTACCCCGGCGGCGACGCCACCGCCATCTCCATCCCCATCATCGCCGCGGCCAGGATGGTCGAGTTGCAGACGTTGTTCCCGTCCCCGACCCAGGCGACCTTCAGCCCTTCAAGGCTGCCGAACCTCTCTCTCATGGTCATCAGGTCCGCCAGGATCTGGCAGGGGTGCTCGGCGTTCGAGAGGACGTTTATGACCGGAACTGTTGCGTGACGGCCCAGCTCCTCGACTGTTGCGTGATCGTAGACCCGGGCGGCGATCCCGGAGACGAACCGCGATAAGACCCGGGCGGTGTCGGCTATGGTCTCGCCCCGACCCAGCTGGAGGTCCTTGCTGCTGAGGTAGAGGGAGTGCCCCCCCAGCTCGGTCATCGCCACCTCCAGGGAGACTCTGGTCCTGGTGGAGGGCTTCTCGAAGATGGCGGCGAGGCTCCTTCCCGGCAGAATCGACCGGGTGGCGGGGTCGCCCCTTCTCGCCTTCAATTCGTCCGCCCGGTCCAGGATCGCAGCGACTTCGTCGGGGGAGAGGTCTGTTATGGATAGAAGGTTCATCTCAGCACATCCATCACTTGGGCTGGTCAGGGCGCCCGGATCCTCTCTCCGATCTCCTCGATCGAGGTGATCGCCTCTCCTGATGGGGATACGGCGGCCTGGAACCGCTTCATCTCCAGAAAGCCGCCCTCTCCGGCCTCCCCCGAGAGTAGCTGGGCCGACCAGGGGCTGGCGGGCATGAAGGCGACGCCCGGATGGGGGTCTTCCGAGATCTTCACCGCCACCACCACCTTGCCGGAGCCGGTCTCCACCAGGACATGCTTGCCTGCCTCGACCGCGAGCCCCTTGGCATCGCCGCCGTCCAGAAAGATCAGAGCGCTCTGGTCCCGGTACCCCTCGCTGTACATCCCCAGCGCCTCTTCCACCTCCTGGAAGATCCCCCTGAAGGTGATCACCGTCAATTCGTCGGTTCCTGCCATCTATACCGCCTCCAATATCATCTCTATGATCTCGGCGTCCGGGTGACGGTCCGACTCCACCGGGGCATCGAAATCCACCTTCACCCCGTCGGTCCTCAGAGCGGACCCCCCGGCCTCAAGCCCAGCCACCGCCATGGGGATCGCCACCTTGGCGGCGTCGGTGGTGAAGGTCCGGTGCGAGTCCACCGCCACCATGGGGATCGATGCGAGCTTCTTGGCCAGGGGCGCGGGAAGGACGGCGGCGGGATCGGAGCCCACCACCATGACCGCATCGCACCCGTCCAGATACTTCGCTATCCCAAACTCGGGGCCGGCGGCGACCCCGTCGGCGAAAGAGACGGAGTTGACGAATCCGGTCTCTTCGAAGAGGGTCTGGTTGAAGCCCCGGGTGTTGTAGTCGCCGAGGCTTGGGATCACCGA
>DAINAQ010000204.1:0-1656 GCA_036733325.1 Methanothrix sp. | reverse complement strand
GGCCGAAGGCGACGTTGTCGAGGATCGTCCTCCAGGGGAAGAGGGAGTACTCCTGGAAGACCATCCCCCGCTGAGGCCCCGGCCCCTCGATGGGGACGCCGTCCAGGAGAACCGCTCCGCTGGTGGGCCTCTCCAGGCCGGCCATGATCCGCAGAAGGGTCGTCTTGCCGCAGCCCGATGGGCCCAGGAGGCAGATGAACTCCTTATCCCCCACCGAGAGGTTGACGTCGCGGAGGGCCTCAAACCGCTTCCCCTTCACCGAGAACGTCTTCGAGAGGCCCTTTATCTCCAGCAGAGCGGTCATAGGGGTGGAAAATTGAGAGGCGTAGTTATAGGCTTTTCTGTCGGGTGGGGCCGGTCACGGCCACCATCGGCCCACGTCCTGGATGGCGCGTGCGGTCTCTTCCAGGGCCTCCTGGCCGCAGAGGGCGAGGATGACGGGGGCGAGTGCGGTTATTGGCCTTCTTGGCTGGAAAGCTCCGCCCCCGGCTCACATGAAGTCCGCAAGCCCCATCTGCTTCGACTTCTCGTTCTGGAAGAGGGAGTCGATGTCCATCTTGATCAGCTCAAGCCTCTGCTTGGTATATTCGTCCACCCCGAACTCCTCGGCGACCTTCATGGAGACCTCCAGGTACTTACGGACCGACCCCTCGTGGACGGTCAGGATCACCCTCCCCCCGCACTTGGGGCAGACCTCGGAGAGGGGGGGCCTTCGGAACTTCGCCCCGCACTTGACGCACCGGACCTTCTGGCGGGAGAAGGCCCGGAGGTTTCCGATCAGGTCGGGGAGGAAGTGGGAGTTGATCACCCTCGTGGCCACGTCCCTCTCGTCGACGGCCCTGATGGATCGCGCCAGGGCGAGCTGGGCGTCCATCTTATCGATCATCGTCTCCAGGGTCTTGTAGGCGCTGTTTCTCGGCCCCGCGGCGATGTCGTCGGTGTCGTGGGTGAAGAAGAAGCCCTGGTACTGGGCCTCGGTCCCCAGCCTCTTGGAGACGAGATCGATCATCCCCTCCACCTCCTTGGGCGAGGCGCCCTTAAGGGTCGCCCGGTAGAACTCCAGGGGATACTTCGCCGGGAGGTCCAGGTTGTGGGCCTCGCCGTCCACCTCCGCAGGGTCGAGCCGGGTGGTCATCACCAGGGGCGCGTCCATCTTCCCCCCCCTCTTCTCCGGGAGGTAGGACATGGAGAAGTTGAGCAGGGCGTCCAGAAGGAGCATCACGCAGTCCTCGTCGCCGTCGCAGTTCCTCCTCTTGGCGGCGTGGAAGAAGGGGTGGCCGTACCCCGCCGACGCGGTGGTGTAGCCGATCAGCCGGCAGAGGACCCCCGCCGAGGTGTGGGGGGCGAGGCCGACCAGGAGGGCGCCGATCAGGTCCTGGGGAGTCTCTGCGCTGTAGAAACCCTCCAGGCCGTAGAACTTCTCCAGCTCCTCGTCCACGAACTTGGCCACCTTCAGCAGGTACTCGCCTCCGTCGAAGGAGAGGATCACGTCCTGGACCAGAAGCTCGCAGACCTGATCGGGGCTGGTCAGAGCCTCGCCATAAATGTCCTCGGAGTAGCCGAGCTCCCGGAGCCGTGAGACCTCGGTGTGGATCTCCCGGGGCCGGAAGTGGGTGAGGGGCAGGTCGGTCAGGTCGTACCTGACCGTCCCGTCCT
>DAINAQ010000203.1:0-1670 GCA_036733325.1 Methanothrix sp. | reverse complement strand
AGGCTCGCCTTCAAGTCGGCGGGGCTTCCGATGACCTTTATCCTGCCGTCGTCGAAGATGGCGATCCGATCGCAGAGCTCCTCCGCCTCTTCCAGGTTGTGGGTCGAGATGAAGATCGTCTTTCCCCGCTCCCTCACGATCTCCCCCTTGATGAAATCCCGGAGCCCCTGGGCGGCTCCTGGATCGAGGCTTCTGGTCGGCTCGTCCATGAAGAGGACCGCGGGATCGTTGAGGAGCCCCCGGGCGATGGCCATCCTCTGCTTCATCCCCGCGGAGTAGTTGAGAAACCGCTCGTCTGCGGCATACTTCAGATCCACGACCCCGAGGAGGTCGTCGACCATATTCTTGGCGTCGTCGGAGTAGAAGTTGTGAAGGGAGGCGAAGAACTCCAGGTTCTGCCTCCCGGTGAGCCTCCAGTAGAAGCTCCTCTCATCGGTGGTGACCAGGCCAATCGATTCGCGGACCCGTCCGCTCTCCTTCTCCAGGTCGAAGCCGTTGACTCTGGCAGCTCCGGTCGTGGGGAGGATCAGGGTGCAGAGGATCTTGATCAGAGTCGTCTTCCCCGCCCCGTTGGGCCCCAGGATGCCGAAGACCTCTCCCTTCCCGATGGAGAGGTCGACCCCGTCCACCGGGGTGATCCCGGCAATGGCGGGCCGACGACGGACGAGGTCGCCGATCCCCCTCGGCACCACGAACGTCTTGGTCAGCCCGATCGTCTCAATGGCCATATCCCCGATGATCCCGCCTCCAGAAGATCTCTGCAAAAAGAGCCAGAATCACGATAGCCTGATCTCCCTGAGCTCGGTGAGGCTGCGGGGTAACCTGCTCCTCCTTTTGCTGCTGGTAAAGAACCTTCCATCGTGATGGTGACGCGAGCCATTCGTCTTGATCTGCTTCACCGGGACGATGAAGGGCTCCTCCGACTGGGACCTCACCGCCACCTCCACGTTGTAGATCGCCTCGATGTTCTCGGGGGTCAGAACCGATGCGGGGTCCCCGACGGCCATGATCCTCCCCTTCTTCATCATGATGATCCCGTCGGAGTACTTGGAGGCCAGGTTGAGATCGTGAAGGGCCAGCAAGGCCGTCATCCTCCTCTTCTTCACCAGATCGCTGACGATGTTCATCACGTCCAGCTGGTGCCAGATGTCCAGGTTGCTGGTGGGCTCGTCCAGGAGCATCACCTTCGTCTCCTGGACCAGGGCCCTGGCGATGAGGACCTTCTGCTGCTGGCCTCCGCTCAATTCGCCGAAACCGCTCATGGCCAGATCCTCGATCCCCAATAGCCTCAGAACCTCCCAGACCTTCTCCTCGTCGTCGGAGCTGGAGAGCCATCCGATGTGGGGCCTCCTCCCCATGAGGATGGTGTCGAAGACGTTGGAGGAGAAGGTCCGGGCGGAGCTCTGGGGGACGTAGGAGAGGTTCTTGGCGATCTCCATCCGGTCCATCTTGGTCACCTCCTTCCGATCGATGAGGATGCTTCCACGTGCCGGAGTGAGGATCCGGTCGATGCACTTGATCAAGGTCGACTTTCCAGAGCCGTTCGGCCCCACAATCGAGACTAGCTTTGAGGGCCCGATCTCAAAGCTGACGTCCTTTAGGATTGGCGAGCTGTTGTAGCCAAATTCGATTCCCTTAGCCTGAAGCTGGATCATCATGTCCAAAACTCC
>DAINAQ010000202.1:0-1682 GCA_036733325.1 Methanothrix sp. | reverse complement strand
ATCATGTGGTAGAAGGCGCTCTGGACCGCCCGGCGGGTCTGGACCGCCTCCAGCGCCTCCGTCGTCTCCATGATCCTCCTCGCAAGCTGGCTCTCCATCCACCGGTCGATCAGCTCCGGCTCCGCCGCCTGGTCGATCTCCGGATCGCCGATGATCTCCCTGGCCAGGTTGTAGAAGCGGACCACCTGCTGCCTCGTCGACTCCACTCCCTCGTTTCTCCAGTCTGCGTCCTGGGTGTGCTCGGCGTTGGAGAGGATGTAGAGCCTGGTCACGTCCGCCCCGTTGGCCTCCACGGCCCGCCGGAGGGTGAGGAGCGGCCCCTTGGACTTGGACATCTTCTTTCCCTCCAGGGATACGAAACCGTTGACGGCCATGGCCCGCGGCCAGAGGGAGGGCGGATAGATGGCCACGTGGTGATAAAGGAAGAAGAGGAGATGGTTTGCCACCAGGTCCTTGCCGGAGGAGCGCAGGTCCACCGGGTACCAGTACATGAAGTCCTCTCTGATCCTTTTGACCGTCTCCTCGGGTATCCCGGTGAGGTCGGCGACTTTATCGGAGTCGCCCTTCCCCAGGAAGATGAAGTCGAAGAACTCGGGGACGAGGTTGTCGATCGCAAGGCCGGCGTTGACGTACTTGGCCAGGATGTAGTAGGACATGTAAATGGTGGAGTCGCCCAGGGACTCGATCAGCCATTCCTTGTCCCAGGGGAGGTTCGTCCCCAGCCCTTTCCTCCGGGCGCAGGCCTTGTCCTTCAGCCAGTCCACCTTGTTCTCAAACTCGGTCCTGATCTCCTCGGGGATGAGCTTCATCCCCGCCAGACATTCGAGGACCCGCCCCTTCCACTCCGGGTCGGAGTAGGTGAGGAACCACTGGTCCTTGACCATCTTGACCACGCACCGAGTGCCGCACCTGCAGATGACGGGGGTCTCGCTGAACTCGTAGAAGATCTCGGCGACGTTCTTATCGATGAGGTCGGCCAGGAGGATGTCTTTGATCTTTGATACGGCGACCCCGGCATACTTTCCCGTCCTCTCTTTGAGGACGCCGTTGTGAAACTCCCGCCGGTATACGAGCTTGGTCGCCTCCTCGGCCTTGGGGTCGTTCTGATTTTTCACCCCCAGCTCTTCGGTGACCTCCACAGCCGGAAACTCGCCGTAGTCGGGGATCTCGATGAGGGAGATGAACTCGATCTTTCTGAGGTCTTCGGTGATCCCGTAGCCTCTGAGGTCTTTGTCGTAGAGGTCCTTCAAGGCCAGGTAGTCGTAAGGGGCGTGGGCGGGGACGGACATGACGATCCCGCTCCCGTTGTCGGGATCGACGAAGGAGGCGGGAAGTATGAGCACCTCGGCTCCGGTGAGGGGGTTGGTGACCTTTTTGCCGACGAGGTCGCTCCCCCTGATCTCCCCGATCCTCTCCACCGCTCGATCGGTGTAGGTGAGCTTCTCGAAGGCCTCCTGGCTGGTGATCCAGGTCTCGCCGTTGATCCGGGCCACGGCGTGGACGACCTCGGGGTTGACCCAGAGGTTGGTGACCCCGAAGACCGTCTCCGGCCTGAGGGTGGCGCAGGGGAGGATTTTGCCATCGAACCTGAACTTGATCAGGGCGAAGTCGATGATCGTCGCCTCCTCGCCCTTGAGGATGTCGTGGTCCTCGACGGGGTTGTCGTCGTTGGGACACCACCG
>DAINAQ010000201.1:0-1692 GCA_036733325.1 Methanothrix sp. | reverse complement strand
AGTTCAGACAGGGTGAGAAGCTTGATACCGCCGATCTCTTGAGACTTCAGCGTTCAGGACTGGTTTAAATCCGGGGCGGCCGAGGGGCCGCTCCTCAAACCTTCAAAGATCCACCTCCGTTTGGCTTCTTAAGCGGGGACGGCGGTGGCACCAGGTGAGTGAAGATGAAGATAACCTGGCTTTCTCATTCTTGCTTTGAGCTTGCCGGATCCATGAACGTCCTCCTGGACCCTTACCTCCGGGAGAACCCCATGGCACCTCGATCGACCGAAGAGCTCGAGCCCGACCTCATCGCCGTCACCCATGGCCACTCCGATCATCTCGGCGACGCCGAAGAGATAGCCGGGAGGACGGGCTCGCCAGTCCTCGCCGTCTCCGAGGTGGCGAGATACCTGGCCCGTCAGGGAGTCAAGTCTGAGGGGATGAACATCGGAGGCTCCTTCCAGATGGGTGAGGTCGTCTTCACCATGACCTGGGCGGTCCACTCTGCCGACATCACGGTCACAGATCCGCCGATCTGCGGCGGCGAGGCTGCAGGATTCGTCATCGACGATGGGATCAGGGTTTATCACGCCGGAGATACCGCCCTCTATAGCGACATGAGGCTGATAGGAGACCTCTATCGGCCCGACGTGGCCCTCCTTCCCATCGGGGGGAGGTACACCATGGGCCCCAGAGAGGCGGCGATCGCCACCAGCTGGATAAGACCCCACCTGGTCATACCGATGCATTACAACACCTGGCCCCAGATAAGACAGGACCCAGCTCTGTTCCGGGATCTGGTGGAGACGCTCTGCGATTCCGAAGTGGTGATCTTGGACGCGGGCGACGCCATAGAATGCTGAGACCGTTGCCATAGAATGCTGAAAACATTGCGGGCGACGCCATAGATGGCTGAGACCGTTGCCATAGAATGCTGAAAACATTGCGGGCGACGCCATAGAATGCTGAGACCGGCCCATTCTCCAACCCATCGCGATCTGACCAAGTTCATTTATATATTTCATTTATATTAATCTGAGCAAGCCACCGTCGTCCATATCGTTCCGGGGAGCGCGACCGCAAACTTTTAAACTCCGTCGCCGAACCACCCGATGATGAGAGATCTTCGCCTCCTCTTTGGAAGACCTAAGATAAGGGAGAAAGATGCGTTTCTCGCGGCCTTGAGAGAGGCTCGGGAGGACGGCTGCATCATCCAGGCGATGGACGCCTCCCTCCTGGTGGGGGTAAGCCACGCCGCCTTCGCCGCTGAGAAGGCGATGCGGGCCTTCTCCGAGGAGAGGAACGTGGCCAAAGACCTGGGGCTTGAAATTCTCCGATATGCGTCGGGTCAGAGACAGATCGAGCGGGCGCTCTCCATGGGCGTATCAGAGGCCACCGAACGGGTTGCCCTGATCGTTGTGGAGAACGGCACCGCTCCCGAGATTTCCCATATCGTCGAGGTCGACGGCGAAGGGCCCTGCTGGAGCCAGGCGGCTGTAAGAGAGGCCTTCGAGATAGGGGATGCGGAGATCGAGGCTGTGGGCGAGGAGAGGATTCCCGACCTGGTGCTGGAACGGGTGGCGCTGGTAGATGCTTACCGATGAAAGGATTCCCGACCTGTGCTGGAACGGGTAGAGCTGATCGATGCTTACCGATGAGAGGATCTTATGAAAGAAGAGTTCTACACCCGAGGCCGCTGGCAGAACTGGA
>DAINAQ010000200.1:0-1692 GCA_036733325.1 Methanothrix sp. | reverse complement strand
AGGTGGTCCTGGTCAACTCCAACCCCGCCACCATCATGACCGACCCGGAGATGGCGGACAGGATCTACATCGAGCCCCTGGTCCCCGAGATCGTGGCCAAGATCATCGAGAAGGAGAGGCCCGACGGTATCATCGCAGGGATTGGGGGCCAGACCGGCCTGAACATAACCAGCGAGCTCGCCGAGATGGGAGTCCTGGATGAGTTCGGCGTGGAGGTCCTGGGCACCTCCGTCTCCGCCATCCAGGAGACCGAGGACCGGGACCTGTTCAAGAGCGCCATGATCCGGATCGGAGAGCCGGTCCCCCGGAGCCGGGCCGTGGACTCCATGGAGGAGGCGAAGGAGGTTCTCGAGGAGCTGGGCCTCCCCCTGATCATCAGGCCCGCCTACACCCTGGGCGGCTCCGGCGGCGGCTCCGCCGAGACGGAGGAGGACTTCTTCAGGATCGCAGAGATGGGGATGAAGAGGTCCCGCATCCACCAGGTCCTGATCGAGGAGAGCCTGGTGGGCTGGACGGAGCTGGAGTACGAGGTGATGAGGGACAAAAACGACACCTGCATCACCATCTGCAACATGGAGAACATGGACCCCATGGGGATTCACACCGGCGAGTCGATCGTGGTCACCCCCATCCAGACCCTCACCGACGAGGAGGTCCAGGTCCTCAGGTCCGCGGCCATAAACATCATCCGGGCCCTTCGAATCGAGGGTGGCTGCAACATCCAGTTCGCGGCCAAGGAAGGCGAGTACCGGGTGATCGAGGTGAACCCCAGGGTCTCCAGGTCCTCGGCCCTCGCCTCCAAGGCCACCGGCTACCCCATCGCCCGGGTCACGGCCAAGATCGCCATCGGGATGACCCTCGACGAGATCGCAAACGACGTCACCGGCGAGACCCCCGCCTCCTTCGAGCCGACGGTCGACTACGTGGTGATGAAGATACCCCGGTGGCCCTTCGACAAGTTCGTCCGGGCCGACAAGACCCTCACCACCGCCATGAAGTCGACCGGCGAGGTGATGTCCATCGGGAGGAACTACGAGGAGGCCCTGATGAAGGCGGTTCGGTCTCTTGAGATCGATGTGGACTTTGGCTACCAGGGGAAGTACACCCCCTGGACCGACGAGGAGGTGCGCCGCCTTTTGGTGACCCCCACTGACGAGAGGCTCTTTGCCATCTACCAGGCCCTCCGGCGGGGGTTCTCCGTGGAGGAGATATCGGATTTGACCAGAATCCACCCCTACTTCATCTGGAGGATCGAAAATATCGTCTTCATGGAGAAGGAGATCGCCGAGAGCTTCTCGATCCTGATCCTGAGGAAAGCGAAGAGGATGGGGTTCACCGACCAGAAGATAGGAGAGATCATCGGCAAGAAGAGGGAGGAGATCGCCGACCTGCGGCTCGCAAACGGTATCGTCCCCACCTTCAAGATGGTGGACACCTGCGCCGCCGAGTTCGCCGCCAGGACCCCTTACTACTACTCATCCTACGAGGACCAGTGCGAGCTAGCCCCCACCGATAAGAAGAAGGTCCTGATCATCGGGTCGGGGCCCATCAGGATCGGTCAGGGGATCGAGTTCGACTACTCCACCGTCCATGCGGTCCTCGCCCTCCGGGAGCAGGGGATCGAGGCCCACATCGTCAACAACAACCCCGAGACCGTCTCCACCGACTACGACACCTCCGACAAGCTCTTCT
>DAINAQ010000199.1:0-1719 GCA_036733325.1 Methanothrix sp. | reverse complement strand
CTCGTCCCAGTACCTGGACCTGATGAACTCCTCCCACTTCGCAACGGGATCTTCGGCCATGGGTAGGGGGAGGGTAAGATATTGGTGAGTTTAAATGTATCCATCTAGGAAGATGTGGAAGCGGTCCTCCATGGGCGCTACATCCATCACAGAAGCAGGAAATTATGTCCAGGTCGAAACATAAAGAAGTTCCCTCAATCCTGGAATGGGGGAAGCCTTTTATCAGCTCAGAATGCCTGAGCGAGGCTTCTGCCAAATCAGGTCTAGCGTCACCCGGCGACCGTCCGAATCGTGGCGAGAGGCGGATGACTCCCCCAAGCCCATGCCGCCTCTCGCCACCCATGCGGGAAAAGTGAAAAAGGCCTTCAGTAGACGACCATCACGGGAACCTTCGAATTTCTGACCACCTTGTCGGTGACGCTTCCCAGGAGGAACTTGGAGAGGCCCGTCTTGCCGACGCTCCCCATCACCACCAGGTCCATCCCCTCGGCCGTCTTCAGGATCACCTCGGCGGGGTTGCCCTCCAGGATCTTCTTCTCCGCCGGGACCTCGGCCATCTTCGCTGCCTCTTCGACGTACCTGGTGGCAGCCTCGCCCTCTTCTTCCATGGCCCGCTTGAACCCCATCAGGATCTCGTCGGCGATGTTGGCGCTGACGTCGGATAGAGCGCGGTTCGGATCGACGACGTAGATGGCGGTCACCTTCCCCCCGGCGAGCTTGGCCATATCCACCGCCTTCTTTGCGGCTTTCTTGCTGTGCTCAGACCCGTCGGTTGCGATCAGGATCCTCTCGAACATTTATATCACCATAGATAGTTATATATCATCCTTGATAAGCCTTTCCCTTAATATTCGTCTGAATTTCCGGCCAAAATGAGCATGAGAAAAGGATGGTTACCGGATATGATCCCCGACTTTTGGATAGTATTCCATCGATTCTCAAAAATACCCTTCAAAAATCAGATGAAACGGAAGGCTTCGATGAAAAATTGAGAGGGCATCTTCTTCGGCACCATGCTGAATTCAGGGGGAGTGCTCGGCCCACCCCCAGCGGCCTTCTCCCACTCGACCGAATCATGCTCCTCCGGCTCCTATTCCAGCACCTACTTCTTCCGTCTTACCTTGAGCACCATTCTCTCTTTTCCCACCACCTAGACCGTCTCCCCCGCCTCGATGGGCCCGGCTTCAGCCTCGGCCTCGGCGGCCCAGTACTCGCCGTTGTAGATGACGTGCCCCCGGGGGTCGATCCGCTCCAGAACCTCGGCCACCTCCCTCTCCATCACCTCGGAGTAGGTGGGCCTCCTCCTCGCCTCCGCCACCTCGTAGAGGGCGAAGACGAAGAAGGCCCCGATGACCAGGGAGGGGACGATCAGATCGACGAAGGCGTCCATCTTGTACTCGGCGGGGGTGTACCAGTCGGAGGAGCCGATGGGGACCAGGAGGACCGATCCCACCATCATGCAGGCGAGCCCCGTGGCGGGTTCTGGGAAAATTCAGCCAAACTCCATTTCCGCGCCGCCCGGCGACCGTCCGAATGGCGGCGAGTGGCGAGAGCCCCCACAAAGCCCGCGCCCCTCTCGCCTCAAATCTTGAAAAGAGAACCGCCTTCAGTAAACGATCATCACAGGGACCTTCGAGTTTCGAACCACCTTCTCGGTGACCCTTCCCAGGAGGAACTTGGAGAGGCCTGTCCTGCCGACGCTCCCCATCACCACCAGGT
>DAINAQ010000198.1:0-1835 GCA_036733325.1 Methanothrix sp. | reverse complement strand
AGGAGCTTTCCGAACCGAAAGACGACGGCCCGCTCGTACTGCCTTGTGATCTTCAGAGATGAAAATAAGATCAGGCCGATGGCCACGATGCCCGCCAAGAGCCGGATGTCAAATTCCACTTTTCTATCCTCCTGGAGTTGCAGATCCACAAAATCTCATGCATCACGAGCTTTCCGACTTGTCCCACCATATCATGGCGCTCTTCGTCCGCCTCCTGAAGACGAGGCCACCGCCGTTTTCGTCTTCAAGATTTTTGGCGAGGTACTCCCTCAGGATGGACTCGTTCTCCGCGGGGATCTCCCTCCTCGCCTCCCATCGCTCGACCGCCTCGTCCAGGCTCCCGTAGCGCTGGACGTGCTCTGCATCTTTTATCTCGACGTTGGCAAAGATCCCCATGTCATGGAGGATGTTGTAGAGGAGCATGTAATCGGATCGGAAGCCTCCATGCCGCCTGGGCGGCCTGTCGTAAACCCGCTCCCAGAGCTCCTCCTCGAAGTCGTCGAAGAACCACTTGCCGGCAGCGGTGAAGATGACAACCCGCCTCTTCGCCGCTTCGTCCATCTTGGCCAGGGCCTCCTGGAGGTCGAACATCCCCAGGGAGTGGGATGCTACGACCACGTCGTGGGGCTCGATGTCGACCCCGAGCCGGACATCTTCCCACCTCTTCTGGATGACCCTGTAGTTGGAGAGCCCCTCCTGGGCCATGTTATCCTGGAGATAGCTGAGCATCCCTGCCGACTGATCGACGGCCGTCACCTGCTTTGCAATTTTGGCCATGGGGACGGAGAGGCGGCCCGTTCCTGCGCCCACATCCAGGACGGTAGAGTTCGGATCGAGCCCCAGGCTTGCCACCTGCCTTTCAGTCCGCTCGCTCCGCTCTTTCGTAGACCTGTTGAACTCCTCTGCCCTCTTATCCCACATCTCGCCGGGTTTTTCATGACCTCGTCTCTTTCGCCCCTCAGAGATGATCGCTTTTCGAAGCTCGTTCCAGTTTATGATGCCGGTCAATCTCTTCCCTCCGTTATTTCCATATAATGGTGAAAGTGGGGAGGAACCATGGCCCAATCTCCCCAAAATCCCTAAAAGTTACTGCGAGTCCAGGTACTCCCTCGGCCATACCATGTAGTCAGCGTAATCCGAGAAGACGCCGTCAACCCCCAGGAACGCCTCGAAGATCTCGTTCCCCTCTTTCTCCAGATCCAGATCTCTGAACTCCTCGGGGTGGAAGAGCTTCGCCATGTAGATCACGTTGAAGAGGCTTCTGTCAGGCGGGGTGCCTCTGCAGTGAGGAGAGAAGCAGTAGTAGACGTTGCCGTTCTGGATTGCAGATATCGATTGAAGGTCGGGTGAGGCCAATATGAACCCGAGGGAGTCGTTGTTCTGGGAGCTGCCGCTGGCGAGGAGGATGTAATCGGGGTCCCAGGCGATGATCTGTTCGATCCCGACGTTGATGGTGGTCCCTTCGCTTTCCGCCGCCACGTTGATCCCGCCGGCGATATCTATGGGCTCATAGTGGGTCTCGGTGCGGGTGAAATCGCGCCCTTCCTTCGGATCGTAGAAGCCCTTGGTGGCGCCTCGGGAGGCGTAGTAGACGGTGGGCTTTTCGCTTTCGTCCAGGGTCTCAGTGACCGATCTTACCATATCCAGCTTCGATTCGACGAAGCCGATGAGCTCGTCTGCCTCGTCCTCCCTCTCCAGAAGGTCGCCTATAACCTCGATCTGGTTGTAGAGGCCGCCTTCATCGCGGTTGTATGTCCAGCCCCTCCCACCGGCCACCACACTGGGGCAGCCCACCTTATCTTCGAACTCCTCAGCATCGGTTTCGCTGGAGGTGA
>DAINAQ010000197.1:0-1874 GCA_036733325.1 Methanothrix sp. | reverse complement strand
TGTAGCCAAATTCGATTCCCTTAGCCTGAAGCTGGATCATCATGTCCAAAACTCCTTTCTTCTCCCTTTCAACATCAGATACATGAAGAACGGAACCCCGATCACGCTGGTCATTATCCCCGTCGGTATCACCGTCGGAGCGATGATGTTCATGGCCACGCCGTCTGCTGCGACTAAAACCACGGCCCCCAGAATCCCCGAGGCCGGGATCAGGAACCGATGATCTCCGCCCAGGATCATCCGGGCCATGTGGGGGGCCACAAGCCCGATGAAAGATATCGTCCCCGTGAAGCAGACCACCGTGGCCACAACAAGACTTGATATCAGCATTATGTACACCCTGACGTGCTCGGCGTTCACCCCGATGCTCTTGGCGGTCTCGTCGCCTGAGGTCATGATGTTAAGATCCCAGGCCTTGAGCATCAGAAGAGGTATGCAGACCGCAAAGACCCCCAGTATCAGGGGGATCTTGGTCCAGGAGAAGGAGGCAAGGTCCCCCATCCCCCAGGAGGTCATCAGCCGGAGCTGCTCGTCGGTGGCGAAGTAGTGGAAGAGCTGGCTCATGGCGGAAAAGAAGTAGTTGACGGCGATCCCCGCCAGGATCAGGGTCTCGGAAGTGGCCCCCTTGATCGCCGCAAGCCCGATGATGAAGCCCGAGCAGAGGAGGGCGAAGAAGAAGGCGTTGCCTATGAGAAGGTACGGACCGCCCAAGAGCGAGACGCCCAGTACCGCGGCGATGGATATGCCGAACTGGGCCCCGGCCGAGATCCCCAGGGTGAAGGGGCTGGCGAGGGGGTTCTTCAATACCGCCTGCATCACGCACCCACAGACCCCAAATCCGACCCCGGCAAGGATCCCGCCCACGATCCTGGGAAACCTGATGTTCCAGACCACCCGGGAGGTGAGAGGTTCCACCTCGAAATAGCCGGGATAGAAGCGATCGATGAGGGCCTGATACGCCTCGGCAACGGTGATGTCGAGGGGCCCCAGGGTTATGATCACCCCGGTCAGGATGATGATGGCGGCGACGATCAACGCCATGAAGAGGTACCGGGCGAATACCAAGGAGTCGTGGGCCTCCTGCATCCTGCTCCTCTTTCCCGTCCGGGTCGAAACTCGCCTCACCGTCTTCGCCATATCCACCACCCGGCCTTACTTTCCGACCACGGCCCTGGCCAGCCCCGCGGTGGCACAGATGTCCTCAGCCGAACGCCTGGATGTGTCCGAGCCGGTCGAGACTACGATGAGATTCTTCTCCTTGGCGATCTCGGTGAGGGTCTGAAACTCCCTCAGCTTGAGGGCGGAGGGCTTCTCCTCGTAGAGGGTGGCGGCCTCGCTCATCCTCTGGGAGGCCTGGAACTCGCCCTCGGCCAGGATGATCCTCGCCCTCTTCTCCCGCTCGGCCTCCGCCTGCCTCGCTATCGCCCGGAGCATGTTCTCCGGCAGGGCCACGTCCCTCATGGTGGCGGTGACCACCTTGATCCCCCAGGGGTCGGTCATCTGGTCCAGGATCGCCTGAATCTCCGTGTTCAGCTCGTCCCGGTTGGAGAGGATGGTATCCAGCTCGTTCTGGCCCAGAACGTCCCTCAGGGTGGTCTGGGCGAGGAGCGCCGTTGCAGCCTCGTAGTCCTCCACCTCCACGATGGCTCTAGTCGAGTCGGTGACCTTGTAG
Organism: Methanothrix sp.; assembly: GCA_036733325.1. Taxonomy (GTDB): domain Archaea; phylum Halobacteriota; class Methanosarcinia; order Methanotrichales; family Methanotrichaceae; genus Methanocrinis. The sequence continues at coordinate 202 of DAINAQ010000197.1, read as the reverse complement.
TAGATGACGGCGTCGACGTCGACGCTGACGTTGTCGCTGGAGATCACCGTCTGCCGCGGCACGTCCAGCTCCCGGATCCTCAGGTCCACCTTGACGATCCTGTCGACGATCGGTATGATCAGAAATAGGCCCGGGCCTTTCTCGCCGAGGAGCTTTCCGAACCGAAAGACGACGGCCCGCTCGTACTGCCTTGTGATCTTCA
>DAINAQ010000196.1:0-1874 GCA_036733325.1 Methanothrix sp. | reverse complement strand
CCCTCCCTGATCTCGTACCTCTCCTTGGGGTCGGACTGGACCAGGGCGATCACCAGCCTCTTATTTGCCCAGCGGTATCTGGTCCCGATGGCTTCGGAGAGGTCGTCCAGGTCCACCCATCCCCGGGGGTTCATGTCCAGCCCCAGATCGTCGGGGAAGTGCCTGAGGGCGCCAGCCACCAGCCTGCCGAGCTTCTCGCTTCTCTCCTCTTCGAGGATGATCTGACCGGCGTTGCCGCATACGCAGCGCTCCCCCCGGAAAAATCCGTGCTCTGGACATCTCTTGATCACGATTATCGCCTCCGGCTGAATTTAAAGTTGCCCTACAGATAGATATAGCTGACTCCAGAGATCCTCTGAAGATCCGGGGGGGGCTCAAGTCCTCGCGGCAGGCCCGGTCGGCGGTCTCGGTGCACTTCGCGCCCATCTTCTCCTGGTCCCATCCTGCCCTGCCCCTGCCGCCGTCATCCTCCTCTGCCGCTGCCATCTGCCTATACCGCCGCCATCTGCCTCTGCCATCACCATCTGCCTCTGCCGCTGCCAGCTCTCTTTGCTATTTCCGTACACTGCCGGCCGGCGATCCCCGGCACTTCGCAAGCTCATGGCCGTGATCCTTGAGGCCCATCCTTTCTCCTCCATGACCCTCATTCTAGATCAAGATCTCAAGCTTGAAGGTGACCTTCAGGATGGCGGGGCAAAGCCTGAAATAGAATTTGATCCCTGAGATCTGGCCATGCTGGACTTGGATAAGATCGAGAGAGTGCTTTGTTGCGGCGACCTTCTTGATCTGGACGAGGAAGAGCTCTCCCTCGGGCTGGAGACCCTTCTCCAGGCCATGAACGAGAGGGATCGCCAGATATCCGAGACCCTGGAGACGCTCCTGGCAGAGGTGGAGGAGCTGATCGCCCTCTCCGACGAGCTGGAATCCGGGGACGAGATCTGCAGGTGATGCCCTTTGGAGACGCTGCCCGATGTTCAGGCCTGCCAGCCCGAGTACCCCATAAACCTAACCCGGGTCGGACTCACCGGGGTCAAGAAGCTGGTCAAGGTTCTCCGGGAGGATGAGGAGCGGCCGATCGTCCTCATCTCCAACTTCGAGGTCTTCGTGGACCTCCCCTCCGACCGAAAGGGGGCGAACCTATCTCGAAACTTCGAGGTGATAGACGAGGTGCTGGAGGAGGCGGTCAACGAGCCGGTCTACGTCATCGAGGAGCTCTGCGGCGAGATCGCCCGCCGGGTGCTGTCAAAGCACGAGTACGCCACCCGGGCCGAGGTGAAGATGAAGAGCGAGTACATCGTCGAGAGGAGCTCGCCCGTCACCAGGACCGCCGGCCAGGAGGTGGTGGACATCTTCGCCGAGGCGGTGGCGCGAGCCGGCACCGTGAGAAAGCTGGTGGGGGCGGAGGTGGTGGGGATGACCGCCTGTCCCTGCGCCCAGGAGATCATGAGGGACATGGTCCGAAAGGAGCTATCGACCCTGGGGCTCAGCACCGAAGAGGCCTTCGAGTTCGCCGCAAAGCTTCCCGTGGCCACCCACAACCAGCGCGGCCGAGGGATGATCTCGATCCAGGTCTGCGACCGCCGCTGCGTCTCCCTGGACGATATCATCAAGATCATCGAGAGGTCGATGAGCTCCCGGGTCTTCGGCCTCCTCAAGCGCCCCGACGAGGCCCTGGTGGTCCAGAGGGCCCACAGCAACCCCAAGTTCGTAGAGGACTGCGTGCGGACGATGGCCCAGAAGGTGGTGGAGTCCTTCAAAGACCTCCCCGACGACGCCGTGGTCGTCCTCAAGCAGGTGAACGAGGAGAGCATCCACCAGCACAACGCCTTCGCCGAGAGGAGCGCCACCATGGGGGAGCTCCGGGCGGAGCTGGG
>DAINAQ010000195.1:0-1877 GCA_036733325.1 Methanothrix sp. | reverse complement strand
AACCACCTCAGCTCGGCGGAGAAGATCTACCGGGCCGGCGCCGACTACGTCGCCTCCGTCCCCATCGTGGCAAGCTCCATGCTGGCCAGGATCGCCCAGAGGCAGGAGGAGGAGTTCACCATGATCTACGAGGAGCTGGAGATGACCAGGTTCCGGGTGGGCTTTGGATCCCGCCTCGCCGGAAAGAGGCTTTCTGAGCTGAACCTTCCGGAGAGGTTCGGCTGCACCGTGGTGGCCATCGAGAGGGAGGAGGAGTGCCTCTTCTCCATCGGCCCGGAGACGGTTTTGAAGAGGGGGGACCTGCTTGCGATACTGGGAAGCTTCGAGGGGATAGAGAAGTTCGGCCGCCGTTACCGGTGGCGGTCCCTGGAGAGGTGACCCGCTTCCGACCTCGATCTCTGGAATAAGATCCTGGAGTAAGTAGGCGGGGGATTTGGGCGAGGGAGATGAGGACATTCAATGAAGCGAGATATCTATGATGGTGGCTGTGATGAGGACTGCGATCGGAGCCGCGAAGGGGGGTACGAGCGGGAGAGGGAGATCTGGCCCGATAAGTTCGCCCCCCTCGGCGCCATATTCAGGAACATCCATCCTGGCGACCGGATCTTCATCGGCACCGGGTGCGGCGAGCCCCAGTTTCTCCTCAGCTCCCTGGTGGAGTACGTAAAAAGCAATCCCAAGGCCTTCTTCGAGGCGGAGGTGATCCACGTCTGGTCCCTCGGCGTCGCCCCCTACGCCGACGAGAAGCTGGCGGATAACTTTCGGCTGGACTCCTTCTTCGTCGGCGACAGCACTCGGGACGCGGTCAACCGGGGGGCCGCCGACTACACCCCCATCTTCCTCTCCCAGGTCCCCGATCTCTTCCGAAGGGAGATCACCCCCATCGACGTGGCCCTGGTCCAGACCTCGCCCCCCGACGACCACGGGTACATGAGCCTGGGGGTCAGTGTCGACATCGTCAAGGCCGCCCTGGAGGTGGCGCCCCTGGTCATCGCCCAGATCAACCGGTTCATGCCCCGGATCCACGGGGACGGCTTTCTGAGCGTGGAGGATGTGGACTACCTCGTCCCCTTCGACGAGCCGCTCCTGGAGTACCGCCCCGTCGTCGTCAGCGACACCGCGGCCAGGATCGCCTCCTACGTGGCCCGGATCATCGAGGACGGCTCCACGATCCAGGTGGGGTACGGCTACGCCCCCAACGCCCTCCTCTCCCACCTCCAGGGAAAAAATCACCTGGGCATCCACACCGAGCTTCTCACAGACGGGATCGTGGAGCTGATGAAGTCGGGGGTCGTGGACAACAGCCAGAAGACCATCGACCGGGGGAAGACCGTCGCCGCCTTCTGCATGGGGCGGGCCGAGACTTACGAGTACCTGGACGACAACCCCTCGGTGGAGTTCAAGACCATCGACTACACCAATAACCCCCTGATCATCTCGAAGATCAGGAAGATGACCGCCATCAACAGCGCCATGGAGATCGACCTCACCGGCCAGGCCACGGCCGAGTCCCTGGGCAGCACCTTCTACAGCGGGATCGGGGGGCAGGCGGACTTCATGAGGGGCTCGCTCCTGGCGCCGGGCGGAAAGTCGATCCTGGCCCTCCCCTCCACCGCCCTGGGCGGAACCGTCTCGCGGATCGTCCCCGCCCTCCACCCCGGATCGGGGGTGACCCTGACCCGTGGCGACGTCCAGTACGTGGTCACCGAGCACGGGATCGCCTACCTCCAGGGAAAGAACATCCGGGAGAGGGCCATGGACCTCATATCAATCGCCCATCCCGTCTTCCGGCCCTGGCTGATCGAGGAGGCGAAGAGGCTGAAGCTGATCTACCTGGATCAGGCCTACGTCCCCGGCAAGGGCGGCGAGTACCCCGA
>DAINAQ010000194.1:0-1926 GCA_036733325.1 Methanothrix sp. | reverse complement strand
CGTCTGGTTCGACAGCGCCGTCGCCTCCTGGGCGACCCTCAACTATCCGAGGGACACCGAGCAGCTCAAAGAATGGTGGCCCGCAGACTTCATCACCGAGGGCCACGATCAGACTCGGGGATGGTTCTACTCCCAGCTGGGGGCTAGCATGGTCTCCTTCGGGGTCGCCCCCTACAGGTCCGTCCTTATGCATGGCTTCACCCTGGACGACAAGGGCAAGAAGATGAGCAAGAGCATAGGAAACGTGGTTCAGCCTGAGGAGGTGGTAGAGAAGTTCGGAGCCGACACCCTGCGGTTCTACGTCCTCTCCTCCAACGCTCCCTGGGAAGACATCCACTTCAGCTGGGAGGAGGTGGCGAACACCAACCGTATGCTGAACATCCTCTGGAACGCCTATCGGTTCCCTCTGCCCTACATGATCCTGGACAAATTCGACCCGACCAGGACGACCCTCGAAAAGTGCCGTGATGGTCTCAGGCCCGAGGACCGGTGGATCCTCTCCCGAGCCAACAGCCTGGCAGAGGAGGTCAGAACCAGCATGGAGACCTACCAGCTGCAGAGGGCCACCAGAGCCCTCTCCGACTTCGTCCTGGAAGACCTCTCCCGGTGGTACATCCAGCTGGTCAGGCCCCGGACCTGGATCGAGACCGACGACCCGGACAAGCTCGCCGCCTACGCCACCATTTACGAGGTGATGGTCACCCTGGCCAAGCTCCTCGCCCCCTTCGCCCCCTTCACCGCTGAGACGATCTACCAGAACCTGGTGAAGAACACCGACTCCGAGGCTCCAGAATCGGTTCACATGTGCGGATGGCACAGCCCGAGATCCGATCTCGTCGACCAGGCTCTGGAGAAGGAGATGGAGCTGGTGAGAGACGTGGTGGAGGCGGTATCCAACGCCCGTCAGAAGGGCGGACGGAAGCTGAGATGGCCCGTCTCAGAGGTCATCGTCGCACCCGCCAAGGAGATCCCCGATCTGAAAGACCTTTTGGGGATCCTCAAGAGCCAGACCAACTGCAAGACGGTCGCCGTCATGAACGTAGGCGAGAAGCCCGAGATGGAGACGGCCATAAACCCCGTCCCCAAGAAGATCGGCCCCGTCTTCAAAGGTGATGCCCAGAAGGTGATAGAAGCCCTGAAGGAGGCGGACCCCGCAAAAATAAGAGACGGGATCCGATCGGGCGAGTGCGTGGTGGGTGGCTACACCATCCAACCCGATATGATCGAGTTTCTGGAGAAGATCCCCGAGAACCTGGTGGCAGCTGACTTCTCCGGCGGGATCGTCTACGTCGACCTCACCCTCACCGAGGAGCTGAAGGCCGAAGGCTATGCCCGGGAGATCATAAGGAGGGTCCAGGACATGAGGAAGGAGCTGGACCTCCGGGTCGAGGAGAAGATCGAGGCCTCGGTCAGGGTGGAGGACGAGGAGGTCCTGAGTCTTGTGGAGACGATGAAAGATCATATCGCCAGCGAGGTGAGGGCGAAATGCCTCCATCTGGGCTCAGACCTGAAAGTCTCCGGCTCCCTGGTAAAGGACTGGTCGGTAGAGGATGTGGAGATGACCATAGGCATCTCTCATGGATAATTAATATATAAGATTAGTCTCAGAGTGAATAGCATGGAAGAGCCGTCGCCTCCCCTGAAGGTCAAGGTCAAGGGTGTCTACGCCATTCATGCCGGGGGGGATGTGGTCGCTCCTGTGGTCCTCCTGGAGGACGAGGCCTTGAGGATCGTTCCCGTCTTCGTGGGCCTCTCTGAGGCGATATCGATATACCAAGCCTTATCGGGATCGGTCTCTGCCCGCCCCACCACCCACGACCTCTTCGTGTCCACCCTGGAAAGCCTGGGGGCCAGGATCGCCGGGGTCCTCATCGACGACCTGGACGGCGGAGTCTACTACGCCCGCCTCTCGGTATCCATCGACTC
>DAINAQ010000193.1:0-1935 GCA_036733325.1 Methanothrix sp. | reverse complement strand
GGCCGACGGCTTCATCGACATCCCCGATCGGGTCGAGCACCTGGACCGGGGCGAGAAGGTACTGGTTCAGCTCTTCGGTAACGCTCCGGAGGCGGCCCTCCTGGTGGAGGGGGAGGACTGCCCCCGGCTCGAATCCATCGCCGCTGCCCTCCCCTTCGAGATCAGGGTTGTCGCCACCGGGAGCAGGCGGGGCGCCATCTCGGCGGAGGACGGGGTCGCGGACATAGCAGTCGTCTCCCGGTCGGTGGGGCAGGAGCCCCTCTGGGACGATGGCGTTCTCGAACCCGTCGGCGGCTATCGCAGGGAGCTGGTGATGATGGCAGAAGACCCGGAGATCCTCGACCTCGCCGGGGCGGATTCCAAGGTCGTCGGCTGGTCCAGGGATTCGGAGATGAGCCGGATCTGGAGACGGGTCCTGGCGGATTCGGGCCATCCGTCGGCGAAGCTCATCGGCCAGGCCCGGTCCCACGCCGCCGTCGCGGCGCAGGTCTTGGCAGGCCGCGCAGACCTGGGGTTCGGCGTCCGGGAGGTGGCCCAGGAGGCGGGGCTGGCTCTGAGGAAGGTGGCCGAGGACGAGATAATGTTTCTCGTCCGTCGCGATAAGAGGGATCTGGAAGCGGTTCGGGCATTTCTGGAGGCGCTGGAGTCTCAGGAGAACTGCAGAAAAAATAAATATCAGAACCGCCGATGGAAGTCCTGAAATAAATTTTCTTCCAGGAGGGTATCGTAGGATGCGAAAAATGGATCTGCTTTCGGCCTGCTTATGCGTTGCCGCCATACTCTGCGTCGTCTGCTTATCGGCATCGGCCCAGGATGGCGAGAGGCCCGAGACGGGCACCTTCATCAGGGACTGGGAACGTAACGGCTACGGCGTTCTGGTGGTGGAGAACAACAACCCCGTTGAGGACAACGATACGCGGGATGCCGTAGCCATGCTCATCGATGACAATGATACGCCAATATTGGCTGTCTACGTCCGGGAGGGCGAATCCTTCGAGATAAACGGGATCGAGGATGGAGTCTACGACTTTTACTTCACCGTAGGCGACGATTGGGACGACGAGTCCGCCAGCTTCTCCGAGCCCGAGTTCTATCGGACCGATAGCCCTCTACCTTTCGAGACCGAAGAAAATGAGACCCAGGTGCTATATTCTCAGTGGACTATATCCCTGATGGAGGTTCCCGGCGGGAACGTGGATAAGGTCACTGTACCCGAAGATGAGTTTCCAGACCTGACCGAAACCTGACGAAACCGTTTGGGTCCAGGCCGTCGCCCCTAAGGAACGGCATCAACGAGGTGACGACGCATTCGGTGCAAGGGGCGGGGATCTATCTTCTTCCTCGCCTACCTTCTCTTCACCTCAGATCCAGGACCATGGGCACGGACCGGATGTGATCCCCGTCCCGCTCGGCCCCAGCCTTGCGAAACCCGAGCCTCTCGTAGATCGCGACGGTGTTCGGCGAGGAGTTGACGGTGACTCGCGAGAGGTCCGGTTTTCTCCTCTTAGAGATCGAAAGACTCCGCCGCAATAGCTCGCCTCCGACGCCGTTGCCCTGGAGCTCGCCCTCCACGAAGAGGAGGGTGACATGGCCGTCGTCCCTCACCTCGATCATTCCCGCGATCTCGTCGTCGGCGAGGGCGAGGAGGACGATGTGGTTCCACCGCGATCGGAGCCGGAGGAGATGGGGGTCGGCGTAGCTCCGAAACTCCCGACGCCCTTCAGCGGAGAACTGGGGGGCGACGAATCGGTCGAAGACCCGGAGGGCGAGTTCGGAGACCATCCTCTCCTCGCCTGGCTTCATCGGCCGAAACTCCATTCATCCGCCCCTGGACCGCTTCAACTTCCTCTCGTAGTAGCTGAGGGGGTGGTTGATCCACCGGCAGAGCCGGTCCTCGCCGGGGCAGTTCCCGTAGGTGGCCATGGTGGCACAGGA
>DAINAQ010000192.1:0-1942 GCA_036733325.1 Methanothrix sp. | reverse complement strand
CTTGATGCATTTTCACGCATACGATTCGGGAAAGTTTCATAAATAATGACCTGATTAAATGGATCGTTGAGAAATTGAGCGCAATATTAATCGGGATTTATTAAGATGATGGGGTGCGAACTTCGATGCAGGACCTTTATAAGCGCCATCTGAAAAGCCTGAAGCTGGATTGGGATGGCCAGAAGGCCATGGCGAAAGGGAGGGCCGCCCTCAGCCGAGCCGCCTTCTTCACCAACTACGTCGCAGCCTTCGCCATCATCCTCACCCTCAACTTCGCCCTCCCGCGGATGATGCCCGGAGATCCCTTCCAGGCGATCTACGGCGAGGAGGCGCTCTTGGCCATGACCCCCCAGCTCAAAGCCGAGCTGATCCAGCGGCTCTCCCTCGACCAGTCGATGGGCCAGCAGTTTCTGGCTTACATCACCTCCCTCGCCAACGGCGATTTGGGCCACTCCTACTACTACCACCAGGATGTCCTGACGGTGATCCTCGACTTTCTCCCCTGGACCCTCCTTCTCACGGGCACTGCCCTGATCGTATCAACCCTGCTGGGATTCGTCCTGGGGATCGAGTCGGGGTACCGCCGGGGGAAGAGCCTGGACAAGACCCTCCTGGCGGGGCTCATGTTCCTGAACGGATTTCCCGACTTCTTCATGGGGATCGTCCTCCTCCTGGTCTTCGGGGTGGTCCTGGGAGTCGTACCCCTCTCCGGCGCCCTCACCCCATACAGCGGGCTTGAGGGGGTGCCTCTGGCCATCGACGTCCTCCACCACCTTCTGGCCCCCCTCGCGGCCCTGGTCCTAGTCCGGGTTACATCGGCATACCTTCTGACCAGAAACACCATGATCACCACCCTGAAGGAGAACTTCATCCTCACGGCGAAGGCGAAGGGCTGCAGCGAGAGGCAGATCAAGTACAGGCATGCCGGTCGAAACTCCCTCCTCCCGGTGGTGACCTCGACGGGGCTCATGATGCCCCACGTGATCACGGGAGCGCTCTTCGTCGAGATCGTATTCTCCTACCCCGGCGTCGGATGGCTCCTCTACAACTCCCTCCTCACCCGGGATTACCCCCTGATCCAGGGGATCCTACTTTTGGTGACGGCGGCGGTCCTGGCTGTAAACCTCGTAGTGGACCTCCTTTACAGCAAGCTCGATCCGAGGGTGAGCCATGCACGTTGACGTCCGGCACGAGGTGGCTGAGAGGAGCGCGGGAAGGGCGGGGCTCATCCTCATCGGGCTGATGGTCGCCCTGGCGGTCTTCGCCCCCCTCCTTTCGCCCTACTCGCCCCGGGAGAACACCGACACCCCCGCCTTCAGCCCCCCCTCGGCGGAGCACTGGCTCGGCACCAACGACGCCCGGCAGGACATCTGGACCCAGCTCCTCTACGGAGCCCGAACCTCCCTGTCCGTCGGCTTCGGGGTCGCTCTCCTCTCGGCCTTCATCAGCATCCTCATCGGCGGTACATCGGCGATCTTCGGTGGGGTTTACGACCGGTTCTGGATGAGGGTAGTCGACGCCAGCATCGCCATCCCCGACGTGATCGTGATCATCCTGGTGGCCGCCTACCTCCGGCCCAACGTCCTCATGATGATCCTCCTCCTCTCCGCCCTCTCCTGGCCCGGAGGGGCCAGGGTGATCAGGGCCCAGACCCTCACCCTGAAAGAGAGAATGCACGTCTCGGCGGCTCGAACCTTTGGGGCGGGCTGGTCTCACCTTCTATTTCGCCACCTCATCCCGGACCTGGGTCCGGTGCTGGTGGCGATAATGATCCAGGATGCGAGGCGGGCCGTCTTCATGGAGGCGGGGCTCTCCTTCCTGGGGATCTCAGACCCATCGATGATGAGCTGGGGAAAGATGATGCAGTACGCCCGGGTCTTCACCTATCTGGAGGTCTGGAAGTGGTGGCTTTTGCCGACGGGGATCGCCCTCTCCCTCACCC
>DAINAQ010000191.1:0-1968 GCA_036733325.1 Methanothrix sp. | reverse complement strand
TCGACGACCTGGACGGCGGAGTCTACTACGCCCGCCTCTCGGTATCCATCGACTCCGTGGACCGGGAAGTGGACGCAAGGCCCAGCGACTGCATGGCCCTCGCCCTCCGCTCAGGGGCACCCATCACCATCCAGCAGAAGGTGGTGGCGGAATCGGCCATGGACAAGAGGGATCTCGAGAATCTGAGGGGGATCGAGGACTACCTCTGAGTCTCCGGATTCGCTCTCTGCTGAATTTGGACGGGCTGGTCCGCCTCTTGAGCGGGAGGGTCCATTTTTAAACGAGCTGGTTATGATATCATGAATTCTGATTTTGCCTTTTTCCATGCCCGGGCCGTCCAATCTATTAGACGATGGCGTTTTTTCTTGCATGCTGATCCTTTAATAAAAATCATGGGAAAACGTTTAATACTTCGCAGACAGGAGTTTATTGTCTTTCCATGCGGGAGGATCTGAATCAGAATTTGCTAAAGTCAAGACTTGCTAGCACTTCCGGCCTCGAAATACTGGCGTAGATGAATATCGCGACCGTGCGAAGGGGGTACATCTTGCCGAAGTCTAAGGGAGGGGATCGGGTATGGCCGTATTTGGGGTAAGACCATGAGGAGTCGTCATCCGACCATTTTGACCTGCTTTTTGCTGGTCTTGAGCGTGAGCTTCGTTCTTTCTTTCTCATCCGCCATGGCCCAGAGCTACGGCCAGAGCGAGACCGTCATAAAATGGCAGTACCGGCCACAAGAGCCGATCGTCCAGGTGGGCTTCGGGGGCGAGATCCTTCCCACGGGAGCCCAGAACGTGACCCAGTCCATCAGGATCCCGGGGCTAGAGAACAGGATTATACCCGGAGAGCCCGTAATCCCCTTTCGAACGGCGAGGATACTCATCCCCTTGGGGGAGGAGATTCAGGAGATAAAGGTCCTTCCGGGGGAGAAGAAGAACCTGGGCAAAATCCTGATCGAGCCCGGCCAGGACCCTCTCCCCATCAGCTTTCCGGGAAACCTGACCATCACCCCCCTCAACGAGACCACCTACTCATCGATGGAGCCCTACCCCAGAGACGTCTATTCTGTGGTGGGAGTTCAGGAGAAGCAAGGGTATAATATTCTATATATAAATCTATATCCTATCATGTACATCCCCAAGACGAAGGACACCTACTACTTCGGCACCTTCGATCTGGAGGTGAAGACAGCCCCCACTGAGACCCTGGACCGAGGGCTCTTCAGGGGGTCGCCGGAGGACAGATCGCACATAGAGAAGCTGGTGGAGAACCCCGGGCAGGCGGCGACCTACTCCGGCGATATCGCGCCGATGGGCTCCTCCCCCCTCCTGAACGGAGACTGCGATTACGTGATCATCACCAACCGGGGGCTCAGGGACGCCCCTGGACCCTACAACTTCACCGCCCTCATCGAGACCAAGAGAACAAAAGGGCTCAACGCGACCATCGTCGTCGTGGAGGACATCTATGATACCTACGCCGGCGTCGACGACCAGGAGAAGATCAGGAGCTTCATCAAAGACGCCTACCTCAACAATGGGGTATCTTACGTCCTTTTAGGCGGCGACTCCGACGGAAGCGTCTCCGGTGGAGACGGCTGGGAGAGGATCGTTCCCGCAAGAGGGCTCTGGGCCTGGGACTACGAGGCCAGCCCCCCCAACATCCCCTCGGATCTGTACTACGCCTGCCTGGACGGAAACTACGATTACAACAGCAACGGAGTCTATGGCGAGCCCGATGACGGCCCCGGCGGCGGCGAGGTGGATCTGATGGCCGAGGTTTACGTTGGCAGGGCTCCTGTCGACTCTTACGCCGAGCTCGCCAACTTCGTCCGGAAGACCATCTCCTACGATTCGGCCAACGCCGACCCGTATCTCGCGGAAGTTCTGATGGTGGGCGAGTACCTGGGGTTCGGCGGGGTCAGCGACTGGGGCGGAAACTCCCTGGACGAGATCAAAGACGGATCTG
>DAINAQ010000190.1:0-1976 GCA_036733325.1 Methanothrix sp. | reverse complement strand
TGATATAAAAGGTTTATGAGAAAATCGATTAGCATCACTACCGCTAAGCAGTGATGCGGTCATTCTCTGGAGGATGCAGTCGGTCTATAGAGGATGCGGTCAGCCTCTAAAGGATGCGGTCAGCCTCCTGAGGATGCGGTCAGTCTCTGGAGGCATCAAATCTCGGATAATTCGGGTGAGTTTCGGTGGATTACATAAGACAGATGGAGATTGAGCCCGGAATGGGCGCAGATGAGCTGGTGAGGATGATGGAAGCCTGCGGCTTTGGCGCGAGGAGGCTGGCCGAAGCCGTAAATATCTATGAGGAGATGCTCTCGGGGGAATATACCAGGTTCTTCACCCTCGCCGGCGCGATGGTTCCCGCGGGGATGAGAAATATAGTATCGGACCTGATCAGGGAGAGGAGGATAGACGTTCTCGTCTCCACCGGAGCCAACCTCGTCCACGACATCATCGAGGCCTTCAGCCACCACCTTCTGGGGGACCCCGAGGCCTCGGACCGGGATCTGAGAGAGGAGGGGATCAGCAGGATATACGACGTCTACGTCGGAGACGACGATTTCGTCCGCTTTGAGGAGATCCTCCAGGAGATCCTCCCGGAGGGGGGAGATCCTATGGCGGGGACCGAGCTGTTGAGGCTGATCGGGGAGAGGATCGATGACCAGAAGTCGATCCTCAGGTCCGCCTCCGACGCCGGGGTGCCCATATTCTGTCCCGCCCTCTCCGACTCCATGATAGGGCTTCAGGCCTGGCTTTTCAGGCAGACGCGAAGGCTGAACGTAGACCTCTTCGGCGACGTGGGCGAGCTGGTGGAGATCTGCTACGGGGCCGAGCGTTCCGGGATCGTCATCATCGGGGGGGGAGTTCCCAAGAACTTCGCCCTCCAGTCGATGCTCGTCACCCCCAGGAGCTTCGATCTCGCCATCCAGCTCACCACGGACCGGCCCGAGCCCGGGGGGCTCTCCGGGGCTTCCCTCTCCGAGGCCGTCTCCTGGGGGAAGATCGCCCCCGAGGCGAGGAGGGTCACCGTATACGGCGATGCCACCATCAACTTCCCCCTGATGGTGGCATCGACGTTGACCCGGCTCCAGAGAAGGGGATTGTAGCGCTCGTCATGGAATGGATTGCTGCACTCATCGTGGAAGGGATTTAGCACTCATCGTGGATTGGATTGCTGCACTCATCGTGGAAGGGATTGTGGCACTCATCATGGAAGGGATTGCAGCATTCATTCGTCGTACATAAGGGGAGATTGTGAAATTCAATCGTCGCAGGATGTGATAACATCAAGAGGACGGGAAAGATTCTTGACCTGGTGGTGGGGATCAGCGGAGCCTCCGGAGTGATCTACGGGATCAGGCTCCTGGAGACCCTGGCTGAGACGGGGTGCACGACTCACCTGGTGATGACGGAGGCCGCCCGGAGGATCATCGAGATCGAGACCGAGGAGAGCCCCCTCGAGGTGGAGATGATGGCGGATAGGGTCTATTCAGCTCGGGACTTTACGGCATCGATCGCCAGCGGCTCCTGCGTCTTCGACGGCATGGTGGTGGCTCCCTGCAGCATGAGAACTCTGGCCGGGATAGCGAACGGCGTATCCGACACCCTCATCACTCGGGCGGCGGACGTCTGCCTCAAGGAGAGGAGGATGCTGATATTGGTGCCGAGGGAGTCGCCTTTGAACCTCGTCCATCTGAAGAACATGGTGGCGGCCACCGAGGCGGGGGCGATAATACTTCCGCCCTGCCCCGGGTTCTACTCGAAGCCGGAGACCGTCGAGGGGATGGTGGACGTGGTGGTGGGCAGGGTTCTGGACCTTCTGGGGATCGAGCACGATCTTTACAGGAGGTGGAGGACTCCGCTGAGCGGAAATGCTTATAACGACGAAAACCAGATTGGAAAAAGGTGACCTGGATGAAATGTCAAATATGTGCTGTCGACAAGGAGACGTTGCCCGTTAAAGCCAAGCAAGCTAC
>DAINAQ010000189.1:0-1976 GCA_036733325.1 Methanothrix sp. | reverse complement strand
GACGACATAGACGAGACGACATAGACGAGACGACATAGACGAGACGACATAGACGAGACGACATAGACGGAGGCGGGGTCGGCCTGAAGGGGACCTCCGCACGGTAGCGCCGAGTGTACTCGTCCTCGTCGATGGCTCCGCTCTTCGCCGCCGCAAGGAGGCGCAGGAGGGGCGAGCGGCTCGTACGCGCGACCGGTCCAGCCGCGGAGCTGGTCCGGGAGATGGCGACGGCCTTGGGATGCGAGGCGGAGCGGGCGAAGTTGGAGGTGTGCATTATCCTTCAACGAACTTTTGCAGATTCTAATGCGTTTAGACGCCTAAACCATAAAAAGAGAGGAGGGCAGATCAAAACGTAAATGGGGGGAAGGTTGGTGGCGGCGGTCCTAGTTGATCCGCGCCACCGCCGCCACCTCGTCCCCCTCCTTGAGCCGCATGATCCGAACGCCCTGGGTCGCCCGGCCCTGGACCCGGATGTCGGAGGCGGGGATCCTGATCATCACCCCGTCCTTGGTGGTGATCATCAGCTCGTCCTCCTCGGAGACGGTCCGGGAGGCGACTACGTCCCCCTTCCTGGAGTCTATATTCTTCATCCCCTTCCCGCCCCGCCGATGGGGCGAGTACTCCGAGAGCTCCGTCCTCTTCCCGTAACCCTGCCTGGTCACGGTGAGGAGGGCGGCCCCGGGCCGGACCACGTCCATAGAGATCACCTCGTCGTCGCCCTCCAGGGTGATCCCCCGGACCCCCATAGACCCCCGGTTGCTGGGGCGGACGTCCCCCTCGTTGAACCTGATCGCTTTGCCGCCGGCGGTGGCCAGGATCAGGTCCTGCTCTCCGCTGGTGAGCCGTGCCGCGACCAGGCTATCACCCCTCAGGTTCACGGCCTTGATCCCGCCCTTCCGGGGGTTGCTGTAGGCCCGGATAGGGGTCTTGACCACCTGACCCAGGGACGTGGCCATGACGATGAACCCCTCGGAGTCGAAGTTCTTGACCGGGATCGCCTCGGTGATCCTCTCCTCCGCCTCCAGGGAGAGGAGGTTGACGATGGACTTTCCCCGTGCGGTCCTGCCGAACGATGGGACGTCGAAGACCCGGAGCCAGTGGGCCTTGCCCATATCGGTGAAGAAGAGGATGTACTCGTGGGTGGTGGCGATGAATAGATCGGTGACGAAGTCCTCGCTCTTGGTATCCGCCCCGATCACCCCCTTCCCGCCCCGCCTCTGCTGCCGGTAGGCGGAGAGGGGCTGACGCTTGATGTAGCCGTCGCTGGTGATGGTCACCGCCACCTCCTCCTCCTGGATCAGATCCTCCAGCTCGATCTCCTCCTCGGCCTCGATGATCTGAGTTCGCCGGCCGTCGCCGTACTTTCCGACCAGCTCTGCCAGCTCCTGCTTGATGATGTTCAGGACCTCCCGGGGATCGGCCAGGATCTCCCGGAATCGGGCGATGGCCACCTCCAGCTCTTCCTCCTCGGACCGGATCTTCCCCTGCTCCAGAGCGGTCAGCCTCTGGAGCCGCATCTCCAGGATGGCTTTGGTCTGCTCCTCGGAGAGGCCGAAGGCCTCGGTGAGGGCCGCCCTCGCCTCCGCCGGCGACTCGGCGGCCCGGATGAGCCTGATCACCTGATCGATCTTCCCCAGGGCGATGAGCAGCCCCGCCAGGATGTGGGCCCTCTTCTCGGCCCGGTCCAGGTCGAACCGGGTCCTCCTCTCCACCACCTCGGTCCGGTGGAATACGTACTGCTCCAGGATGTCGCGGAGGGGGAGGGTCGCAGGCTGGCCGTCGACGAGGACGACGTTGATGATGCTGTAAGAGGTCTCCAGCTGGGTCTGCCGGTGGAGCTGGTTCAACACCACCTCGGGGTTGACCCCGGACCGGAGCTCGACCACCAGCCTGATCCCCTCCCGGTCCGACTCGTCCCGGAGGTCGGAGATCCCGTCGACCCGGTCCGCCTTAATCAGGTCGGCGATCGTCTCCAC
>DAINAQ010000188.1:0-1980 GCA_036733325.1 Methanothrix sp. | reverse complement strand
TGAGCACGCATCGGCGATCGGGCTTTTCGGTTATAACCTTTCTGGTTATCGAATTCTCGTCCATCCACAACAAACTATAATACTTCCCCAGCCCACTCTCCTCGCGATGATATTCCAGATCCTCGACGCCAACTACGTCTACGACGGCGAGGGTTATCCCGCCGTCCAGCTCTTCGGGACCACCCCCGAGGGTAGACCCATCACCGTCCGAGCATCTGGATTTCGACCCTACTTCTACGCTCGGGCTGATGAATCTAGGCTGGAAGAGGCGATCGGCGGCATCAGGGCCATGGGCCTGGAGGCCGAGGTGGTGGAGAGGTTCAGGCCTGTCGGCTACCAAAAACGGCCCCAGAAGATGCTGAAGGTGACGGCCAAAGACCCCAAGTCCGTCAGGGAGTTCAGGGAGGCCGTGCTCAAAGTCCCCGCCGTTCTGGAGGTCTACGAGACCGACGTCCTCTTCAAGAACCGATTTCTCATCGACCTGGACCTGGGCGGGATGAGGTGGGCGAAGGCCGAGGATGCCGCCGCCGGCGGGAGCGTCCCTTACCAGTCCCTCGAGCCTGCCGGAGGAGACGGGGAGAAGACCAGGGCCAACGCCCCCCTCCGTCACCTGGCTTTCGACATCGAGTGCCTTCCCCTCAACGGCGCGATGCCAAATCCGGAGACCTCGCCGGTGATCATGGTCAGCCTCGCCTTCAGCCCGCCCTACAAAGGTCGGGAGGACCTGGTGCTGGTGGGGCGAGAGGTCGACTGCCCGAGGGCGGACGTCCTCTGCTCTCCAGGTGAGAGGGAGATGCTGGCCAATTTCGTCGAGATCCTGAGGGACTACGATCCCGACGTCGTCGCCGGCTACAACTCCAACGAGTTCGACTTTCCTTATCTCGAAGAGAGGATGAAGAGGCTGAACCTGGAGGCCAGGGTGGGGAGGGACAAAAGCCCCTGGAGGGTGAGACGGATCGTCAACCAGACCAGGGTGGAGATCACCGGGAGGATCGTGGTCGACCTCCTCCCCCTGGTCAGGTCGTCGTTCAGCCTCAAGCGCTACACCCTCCGGAACGCGAGCCTGGAGCTTCTGGGAGTAGAGAAGCACGACGTCGAGGCGAAGGAGATGGAGGAGCTCTGGGCCGCCAGGGGCGAGGATTTCGCCAGGCTCGTCAGCTACTCCCGGCGCGACTCCTTTCTCGCCCTCCACCTCCTCCTGGACCTGAAGCTTCTGGACAAGTACATCGCCCTCGCCCAGACCAGCGGCTCGCTCCTCCAGGACGTCGTCGACGGCGGCCAGACCGGGATGGTGGAGAACTTCCTCTTCCGCAAGTTCCGGGAGCGGAGGCGGGTCATACCCCCGAAACCCGACCCCGACCTCTCTATGACCAGGGCGGCCCAGAGCTCCGAGCTGAAGGGGGGCGCGGTCCTGGAGCCGAAGAAGGGGCTGGTGGAGGACGTGGTGATCCTGGACTACCGGTCCCTCTACCCCTCGATAATGATGGCTCACAACCTCTGCTACTCGACGGTTCTCACCGACGAGAGGCCCCCGGCCCGGGATGTGGTGAGGTCCCCCTCTGGGGGCGAGTTCGTCGAGAGCTCGGTCTCGGCCGGGATCGTCCCCGGGGTGTTGAGGGACCTTTTGGCCCAGAGGACCGAGATCAAACGCCGGATGAAGACCGCCGACGACGGTGAGCGGACCCTCCTGGACGCCCAGCAGTACGCCCTCAAGATCCTGCTCAACTCCTTCTACGGCTACTCCGGCTACGCCCGGGCCAGGCTGTACAGCCTCCCTCTGGCCAACGCCGTCACCAGCTTCGGCCGGTCCAACATCCTGAACACGAAGCTGATGGTGGAGGAGATAGGCTCGATTTATGTCAAGGACGGCGAAGCCCTCCTCCCGGACGAGATGCGAGAGGTCTCAGGCGACTCGTTTCCCGCCGCCGGTGTCGAAAAGGTCAAGAGGTTCGACCTATCGGTCGTCTACGGCGATACCGA
>DAINAQ010000187.1:0-1990 GCA_036733325.1 Methanothrix sp. | reverse complement strand
GGATCCCCCGGTTATGAGGGGATCTTTGCCCTGGTCAAGACGGGAGATACGCCCTCGCTCTCATGCATCCTCGACGGGATTCAGATCTCCACGGGCTGCACCATGGGGAAGGGGAACATCAATACTGTACCCCTGGGCCGCGCAGAGGCGGACTTCTCGGCCGGCGATGAGACGGTCACGGTCAGGGTGAAAGGTCCGATCCTGGAGGAGATCAGGGGGTGGAGGGAGAGGTACTCGACCCTTGAAGAGGCGGCCCGGAGCATCTCCGCCAGGTCGGACGAGGAGCTCTTCGAAGCTGTAGCGAGGAGCTCTTCGAAGCTGTAGTCGAAAAGCTGTAGTTGGGCGAGAAGAAGAAGAAAAGATGATTCTAGAGAGTACAAAAAGGTAAATACATGCAGGGGGAAGGATATCTGATATGGCTAAAGCGCCGGAAAGGGTAACCATAGCTTTGGACGACGAGACCGCAAAGCTCTTTCGGGAGATGAGGGAGCGTCTGGGGATATCTCAGAGCGAGCTGATGCGGGAGGCTCTCAAGTTCTACAGCAGGCACAAGGCCCTCTTCGACGCGGCCGACGAGGAGAAGATCTACGCCTACTCCGATCTCCTCGCCGTGGGCGAGCACATCATCATCGACATCGACCACTGGATCCTCTTTCTCAGCTTCATCGACACCCACCCGGATAAAGAGAAGTTCTGGGAGATGCACAGGAAAGTATCTCAAGCTCACGCCGAGGAGTTCAGGCAGAAGAATCACAAGCCTGAGACGATCCTGAGGAGGCTTGAGCTCTGCAACCTCTTCAAGCTGAGCAAGACCTCCGACGCCGACTTCACCCTCCTCCTCGGTTACGACATCCCCAAGAAGTTCGTTAAGACGGAGATCGAGGACATCTTCTCCAAGATGGGAGTCAAGGTGGACGTAAAAGAGGACTTCTCAAAGCTGAGGATCAGGATCCTCCCTTGACTCTCATTTTGCATCGGACCGGCGTCGAATTCTTCTTTTCTTCTGAAGAGCCTTCGATCCACCTTCGCCTTTTCTCAAATAGCTCGAAGCTTCACCTGCGTCGGAGGACCGCCTCAGCTGCCTCCTCGATGGCTTCTCTGGAGCCTCTGCTCGGCGACCAGCCCAGCTTCTCCAGCGCCTCTATCGATAGGAGCATCGTTTTTACATCCCCCTTCCAGCCGCGGCCGTCCAAGCCGCCGGTGTACCTGTATTCGACTCCGTCCAGATCCATCTTCTCGACGACGACGTCGGCGATCTCGGTCACGTCCACCGAATCTTTTGATCCCACATTGAAGACGTTGATCCTCTCAGGAGCCCTGTCGAGGGCGAATATCATGGCCTCTATGCAGTCCTGGACCAGGAGATAGGACTTCCTCTGCCTCCCGGAGCCCAGGATCTCCAGAGTCTCCGGATCGGTCTCCAGCTTTTTTATGAAGTCCACGATGACTCCGTGGGTCCCCCTCTCCCCAACGATGTTGGCGAACCTGAATATCACCGACCTCATATCGAAGGTCCCGCAGAAGGCCGAGATCAGAGCCTCGCAGGCGAGCTTGGACGCCCCGTAAAGGGATATGGGGAGAAGCGGGCCGTAATCTTCGGGGGTGGGGACGGTCTTCGCCTCGCCGTAGACGGTGGAGGTGGAGGTGAAGGCGATCTCGGCGACGCCGGCCTTCCGCATCGCTTCGAGGAGGTTGTAGGTGGCGACGACATTCTGGTCGAGGTGGGTCCGGGTGTCCTCGGCCCCGATCTTTACGTCGGGGTTGGCGGCCAGGTGGAATACGAGGTCGATCCCCTCCAGGGCCGCCTGGACCGCCTTCTGGTCCAGGAGGTCGGCCTCGATCAGGGTGAAGTTGGGGTCCTTGATGGTGCCCTCGATGAACTCCCTCTTTCCGGAGCTGAAGTTGTCCAGGACCGTGACCCGGTTCGATTCGATCAGCCGGTCGACGAGGTGGCTTCCGATGAAGCCCGCGCCGCCCGTCACCAGGATGG
>DAINAQ010000186.1:577-2010 GCA_036733325.1 Methanothrix sp. | reverse complement strand
CATCGATGATCTCCGAGAGGATATTCAAATGGCTCTTCTGCCCGCCCGTCGAGGCCGGACCCGACGGGTCCGCCCTCCTCGCTCCCTGCGGGATGAGGAAGATCGAGGCCGCCCTCCTGGAGGCCGGCTTCTCCCGGGACGAGGTGATGGTGGCCCATCCGGACCACCTGGATAAGGCCATCGGCCCCAATACCGAGATCGTGGGGATCGGCCACGACGACCCCATGGGCAAGATCGCCGTCCGGGAGATCGAGGAGATGATAGGTAGGGGCGCTCCCTACAACAGGACGAAGTTTATGGAGCTGGTGGGCCACCCCCTGATCAAAGAGCACAGGCCCAAGGTGGTCATCGGAGGAAACGGCTCCTGGGAGCTCCGGGGTGAGGATGCAGGGGTCGACCTGATATATCTGGGGGAGGGGGAGAGGACCTTTCCGCAGGTCTGCAGAAAGATCATCGCCGGAGAGGAGATCCCCGGAGAGGTGGAGGGCGAGAGCGTCCCCGGTGACGAGATCCCCGTCAATCGGGGCGCCACCGTCGGCGGGATCGTGGAGATCGGACGGGGCTGCTGGCGGGGCTGCTCCTTCTGCTCTCCCACCATGCGAAAGCCCCGCCACCGGCCCGTCTCCAATATCCTGAAGGACGCCGAGGTTAACATCGAGGCGGGGCAGACCGACCTGATCCTCCACTCCGAGGACGCCTTCACCTATGGCTCCTCCGGGTCCGAACCCAACCCGGAGAGGCTCCTCGACCTCTTTCAGCAGGTTAAGGAGCTCGGACCCCGGACCGTGGACGTATCTCACGTGAGCCTGGCATCGGTCTACCACAGCCAGGAGCTGCTGGAGGAGATCACCGAGATCGTGGGGATCGGGACCGACCAGAGGTACATGTCGGCCTGGATCGGGATCGAGACGGGTAGCCCCAGGCTTCTGGCCAGACACATGAAGAACAAGGCCAGCCCGGCACCCCTGGAGAAATGGCCCGAGATGGTGAGGGAGTGCTACGGCCTCTTCAGCGACCGGTCCTGGCTACCGGTGGCAAGCCTGGTCCTGGGGCTTCCCGGCGAGACCGAGGAGGATGTTGTTCTGACCACGGAACTGGTAGAGTCTTTGAAAAGCTCCATCGGCCTGATCCTCCCCCTCTTCTTCACCCCCATCGGGGAGACCCGTCTCGGAAACGCCCGCGGGTTCGGCCGGGATCGGGCGAGGCCGGAGCATTGGGAGCTGGTGGGGACCTGCCTTGAGTACAACCTCCGCCACCTCAAGGACCTCCACCGATGCTACAGCGAGAGGATGACGGCGGGGCTGGGTCAGCACCTGGCCCTCCGGGGGGTGAACCTCCTCGCAGATTATGCCCTCAAGAAGTATCTTGCAAGGATGAAGCGGGGCGAGCCGCCCAACTGAAGAAAATCGATGGCAATCGAATCTTATCGAATC
>DAINAQ010000186.1:0-477 GCA_036733325.1 Methanothrix sp. | reverse complement strand
AATAGCTATCAAATCAATAGCTATCAAATCAATAGCTATCAAATCAATAGCTATCAAATCAATAGCTATCGAGTCAATAGCTATCCAGGACTGAGCTGACGATCACCTTGTGATCGGGCTTGAGGGAATAGACGTTGTGGTCTCCCGAGACGTCGATGCTGAGGATTCCGAGCCTGGTGTTCATGAGGCCCACCATCGCCGAGACCCCCCGGTAGCTGACCTCAAAGCCCTCCCGGTCGAGATAAGTGTAGACCTCCTCGGTGGTGAAAGACCTGTCATGCAAGAACAGCTTAAGGACTGCCTTTCGGATGCCCATGCCGTCGCGCTTGAGGTAGTTTTTCAGGCGCTCACGGATCTGATCTTCATGTTTTCGAACGCTAGCCTCCATCCTGTAAGCTCACCGCCTCTACATTTACAGCTTTGGACTTATAAAGGTATTCTCTCCACCACCGGCCCGCCCTCGATCGGGTACCTCTC
>DAINAQ010000185.1:0-2028 GCA_036733325.1 Methanothrix sp. | reverse complement strand
ACTGGACCGGCCATCCGGCCCGGGGGTGCTCCTCAAAGATGACCACTTCGGCTCCCGCCTCGGCCGCTTTCTTCGCCGCCATCGATCCGGCTGGACCTGCCCCCACCACGGCGACTTCGTACCGATCCATCGAGCGGAGAGTATCGCTCCATCTGGGGGATAGCCTTTTCCATCCGCGCACAAGATAATATCTCTCAGAAAGAGGGTGAATGATCTGGAGGCGAGGATTTGGAGCTGTTGTGGTTATCCGAGGATGAAGTTCAGTCGCTGTTGACCATGGATGAAGCGATCCCGGCGGTGGAGGAAGCCTTCCGGGAGCACGGCCGCGGAAAGGCTCAGATGCCGCCCAAGTCCTACCTCTACTACGAAAAGTACGACGGCGACCTGCGGACCATGCCCGCCTACCTGGAGGAGCTGGACGCCACCGGGGTCAAGGTCGTCAACGTCCATCCGGCAAATCCCGCAGTCGGCCTTCCCACGGTGATGGCGGTGGTGATCCTGAACTCGCCACAGACCGGAGCCCCCATCGCCATGATGGGAGGAACTCACCTCACCAACATGAGGACCGGGGCGGCCGGAGCCGTCGCCGCCAGGTATCTGGCCAGGAGAAGCTCCAGGCGGGTGGGGCTGGTGGGGGCCGGAGCCCAGGCGCGGACCCAGCTTCTCGGTCTCGCCAGGAGCTTCGAGATCGAGACGGTTATCGTCGCCGACCTCTCCCTGGACCGGGCCAGGGCCCTCGAAAGGGACGCCAAGGACTTCCTCCAGGCCGAGTACCTCCTCACCACCGAGATAAGGGATGCCTGCGACTGCGACATCCTGGTCACCACCACCCCATCGCGCAAGCCCCTGGTGAAGGAGGAGTGGATAATGGATGGGACCCACATCAACGCCATCGGGGCAGACGCGAAGGGAAAGGAGGAGCTGGACCCGCATCTCCTCCAAAGAGCGAAGGTGGTGGTGGACGATCTGGCCCAGGCATCCCACTCCGGCGAGGTGAACGTCCCCCTGACCGAGGGGCTCTTCGCCCCCGAGGAGATCTACGCCACGATCGGCGAGGTGGTGGCGGGGAAGGTCCAGGGGCGGGCGGACGATGAGGAGATCACCATATTCGACTCCACCGGCCTTGCCATCCAGGACGTGGCCACAGCGACCAGGGTCCATCAGAAGGCTCTGGAGTTGGAATTGGGAACGAAGCTCCCCTTTTTGTGAGCTGGCTTCCCGGATAAGCGATATATAATATCCCGACGACTGTAGGCTGTCCATGTACGCAATCATCGCCTGCGGTGTATTCAAGGATGAGATCGAGAAGATAGCCGATCAGCTGAACTTTCCCTTCACGGTCCGCTACCTGGAGGCGGGGCTTCACGTCGACTTCGACGACCTCGCCGAGGCCCTCAGGGCACAGCTTGAAGAGTGCAAAGATTATGACGGCATAATCGTCGCCTACGGCGAGTGCCATCCCAGGATGGCAGAGATCATAGCCCCTTATAGGGCCGCCCTCCTCAGATGCCAGAACTGCATCGACGCCTTCATAACTCGAAAAAAGGTGGAGGAGATCGCGACCCGTGGACTCTACTTCTACCTCTCGCCGGGCTGGGTCAAGAGCTGGAGGGATATGTTCGAGAGGATGAACTGGAGCCGCGAAGAGGCCCGATTCCAGCTCGCCCCCTTCAAGGGGAGCATATTCCTGGACACCCTGGGCAAGGCCGAGGATTACGAGGACGGTCTGATCGAATTTCTCGATTTCACCCTCTGCACCTACTCGAAGATGCCTGTGGATCTGGACCACTTCAGGTCTCTTATTTTGGAGGCAAAAGAGAGGTGTGATCTTGGACGAGGAGCTTGAAAGGATCAGGAGAAAGAAGCTCGAGGAGATGAAAAAGATGACAAACGAACCAAAGGTGGATTATCCGAACAGCCCGGTCAAGGTGACGGACGACACCGTCGGCGAGGTGGTGGCCAGGTATCCTCTGGTCATCGTGGACTGCTGGGCGGAGTGGTGCGGACCCTGCAGGATGGTCGCCCCGG
>DAINAQ010000184.1:0-2032 GCA_036733325.1 Methanothrix sp. | reverse complement strand
GTAGCCGAAGTACCTGGCCGCAAATACCATCCCCGTCACTATGATCAAGACTCCGAAACCTCCCGAGATCCACTTTCCAAAGGCGATGTACCTCTCTCCGATGGCCCCGCAGAAGGAACGGGAGAAGGTGGATATGGGGATTATGGGGACGCCGTGGCCCACTCCGAAGACGAAGAGCATCAGACCGCCGGTGATGGGGGATACGTTCTGAGCCAAAAGCCAGATGAGGACGGGAAAGACGAGAGATACGGCGCATGGGGCCCATCCCAGGGCGAAGAAGACCCCCAGGGTGAAGGCCCCGAGGAAGGTGGAGTGCTTGAAGAGGCCGACGGAGATGTTTATGAACTGCTCCATGATGCTCTTCTTCATCCGGACGTCATCCTCGACAGCCGTTCGGCGTCGGAGACGAACCGTTAGCGGCTCCAGGAGTTCGCCCAGGGGTCTGAAGCTGGATATCCCCAGGACGATCATCAGCACTCCTGCGGCCAGGTCGAAGAATCGGGAGCTTCTCACGAAGATCCCCAGATTCGATATGAATAGGCCGATGAAGAAGAAGACCACGGCCATCCCCAGGGTGAAGGCAACCCCTATCAAAAATCCCTCTCTCGGCGAGGATTTCCCTGCTTCGGGGACCAGTATCTTTCTTCGATGAGAGGTCATCAGGTAGCTGAAGACCGCGATCAAGAGGGCGAGGGAGCAGGGAGCGAGTGAGGTCACGATCCCCAGGCCGAACATCCCTAGGAAGGTCACCTCCCGGGGAGGATTGAGGGGCCCGATGGCCCCGGCATCCCCGGAGTTCGTGGGCCCCTCGCGGGCGTTCTTGAGAGATTCGGCGGTCTTGACGCCGTCCACCATCCCCTCTCCCATGAGGTAGACCTGATAGACCTCGGAGATCCGGCCGTCATCATCGACCAGGATTAAGGTGGGGTTGGCAAACCCGCCATGGAGGCTCCAGTAATCGATGTACCTTCCGGCCACGGGATAAGGGTCGAAGTCCTCGATCCAGGGCCAGGGGATCTCGACCTCCCACCAGGATTCGGCCAGGGTTCTCCCATCTTCGGAGTAAGGATTCTTCCTCAAGTTTATGGTTACAATCTCCGCGTCCGGATTGGTCTTTGCCAGCCTCGACAGCTCTTCGACCTGACCCCGGAGGGCCTCCTCGCATTCGATGCAGAGGGGGACCTCTATGTTTGTTATGTGGAGGATGAGGGGTTGGCCCTGGAGCTCCGAAAGCTTGACCAGGTTTCCGTCAACGTCCGACGCCTCGAAGTCCGGCGCATAGCCTCCGCCTCCTGGCGCGTCCGACGCTGCTTGAGAGGGAAGAATTGGGAAGAATATGAGAAGGCAGAAAGTAAGGAGGCAGAACATAAGGCAGAGTAGGGCCGGAAATGCTGGGACCAGACCCTTCATTCTCACGGGGCTCACAGATCTCACCGGCCTCAGCCCTCGGAGTTCTCTTGATAGAGGGCGATGGCGTCGTTGAGGTACGATCTGACCCGCTCCTCTCCTCGTGAGCCGAGGTAGCTGTGCCAGGCTACCTGGAGATCGCTGCCATCTCCGGGTGCCAGAGTCAACAGGACGGTCACGGGAACATTTCCGAAATCGCCTGTTGGATCGTATATCTCCAGCGCGGTCCAGGTCTTGTCAGCATCATCTTCGTAGAGTACGTCCAGGTAGGAAACGTCGCCCCCGAGATCGGCCAGAACCTCCTGGATATCCTCCTCCTGCTTGATGCAGGCAGAACAGCCCGAGCTGTGGATGAGCATGATCAGCGGCTTCTCCTCCAGGGGATCTAGGGCCCAGACCGGGTGGTCCACCTCGGATCCGGCTTTCGAATGCTGATCGGGGTACTCTATCCACCAGTCCTCAGGACCTGATCCGATCGCGTGGGTCAGGAGAGATTCACCCATGGCGGGTCCGCCGAGATGAGCCGCCAGGATGAAGGCCAATGCGAGATTGATCGCGTCGATTGAGGACAAAGTTCCAGCTCCAATCGCTCGGAATGCCATCTGGAGATTTAACTTCTTTTCTC
>DAINAQ010000183.1:0-2044 GCA_036733325.1 Methanothrix sp. | reverse complement strand
TCGTCGACGCCGCAGAGCCCGAAGACGCACCTCTTCCAGAGCATCTCCAGGGGATCGCCGAAGGCCGCAAGCTCCCGCTCCTCGGGGGTGTTGGCGGTGTTGAAGACCAGGGCGCACTTCGCCTTCAGGAGGCCGACCGGGACGCCCTCGCCGCCGTCCCCCTCGCGAAACTCGTAGGCGACTCCGGGCCGTATGACCCGATCGACCCAGCCCTTCAGGATCGCTGGAGGCTGCCCCCACCAGTTGGGGTGGACGACGACGATCCCCTCGGCGGCCGCGATCTCGTCGCAGTGGCTTTTGACGATGGGATCGAGGGCGGCGCCCCTGGGGATCTCGGGGCCGGGGAGGATGGGGTCGAACCTCTCGGCGTAGAGGTCGTGGAAGGATACCTGGTGGCCGTTTTCCTTCAGCGCGTCAACCGCCGCCTCGGCTATGGCGTGGTTGAAGCTTCCGGGATGGGGATGGCCGAGGATGACGGATACTCTCATGTAACATTCGAAAATAGATGGTAATTGATGGTATATTCTTCAGGGTCTGGCGAGTGGCGTGAGGGGGAGCGGGCGCCGGAGCCTGCAGCCTCGGGCCCGAAACCCCGCCCAAAACCGTCTCTACTTCTTCTCCCCGGGTTTGGCAGCCTGCTCGTGAGCGAGGATGGAGGCCTTGGCGTGAACCCGGACGAAGGGGCTCTCGTCCTCCTCGGCGGCCTTCTTCAGGATGTCCAGGGACTTCTCGTCCATCATCTCCCCCAGGACCCAGGCGGCTCCGCCCCGGATCTCCTCGTTCGTCTCCCCGTCCAGAAGGAGCTCTGCCATCCTCTTCTGGACCAGCTCTCTTCCCATGGCCGCAAGCCCCACCATGGCGTTGGCCTTGACCACGTCCTCGGGGTCCTTGAGGGCCTGGACCAGGGGCTCCACCACCTCAGGCCCGCCCTTCTTGGCCAGGGCGTTGACCGCGTTCGCCCGAACGAGCATGTTACTCTCCTTGCTGACGACCTCGGCGAGCTTCTCGACGGTCCAGGTGGCGTCGGGCAGGTTCTCCGGCACCTGAGGGCCCGCCAGGGAGTCGATCGCCTCGGTCTCGCCCAGGGGGACGGCTCCTGGCTTCTCCATCTTCCCTTTCTTCCCGGTCTCCTTCTTCTCTTCGGCCATGGGATGAAAGATGTTGCCTATTCTACTTCAATTTTTCCAAGTTCGAACGCCTTCCTGTTGATCTCCAAAAACCTCGCCGGGACCGTCTCGGATAGGGCCGAGAGGAGGGTCGCCTCCTCGATGGGAAGGTATCCGGCGATAGCCCCCAGCATCACCACGTTCGTCGCCTGGGGGCTTCCCGCCTTCGCCGCAAGGCCTGTGGCGTCCATCGCCTTCACCTCGCAGGCGACCTCTCGAAGAGGGGAGAGGATCTCTTCGATGGAGGGGTATCGAGCCTGGCCCGTAGTGACGGTGACGGGCATCACCGGCCGCGTGTTCACCAGGGCGACCCCTTTGGGGGAGAGGTAGGAGGCGTACCTCAGGGCCTCCGCCGGCTCCATGGCCAGGAGGACGTCCGCGCTGCCCGGCGATATCATGGCGCTGTATTTGCAGCCGACCCGGATGTGGTTGATGACGCTTCCGCCCCGCTGGGCCATCCCGTGGGTCTCCACCCCCCGGACCGACAGCCCCGCCAGCATGGCGGCCCTGCCGATGATCTCGGAGATGAGGATCACCCCCTGGCCGCCGACCCCGACCACCACCACGTCGCACTCTGAAGTTCTCATTTCACCACCTCGATCGCCTGCTGGGGGCATATCGCGGCGCAGACCCCGCACCCCGAGCAGAGGGCGTTTATCTTTGCCACCTTCCCGTCGAACTCGATGGCGGGACAGCCGAACTTGACGCATACCTTGCACCCGCCACACTTCTCCTCATCGACTTTGAGCCTCGGCCGCCGGACCCCCGACCTGATATCGCTGATGACGCAGGCCCTCTTGGCCACCACCACCGAGAGGCCGGGATGGTCCCGCGCCAGCTTGAAGGTCTCGATCGTCGAATCGAGGTCGTAGGGGTCG
>DAINAQ010000182.1:0-2049 GCA_036733325.1 Methanothrix sp. | reverse complement strand
AGGTGTCCGATGGGAGAGGAGATTGGACAGGTGTCCGATGGGAGAGGAGATTGGAGCCCGGGATGGAAGAAGGGATCGGCCATAGATCATCCCCTCAATCCAGGCTGAGCCGATCTGGCCTTGATCTGCTCTTCCTCTCCCCGGAGATCGCCAGATCCCTCCCTCTTTCCGCACTCTCGTGATCCAGCATCAGGAGGATGCTGCACCCCAACAGACACAGCAGCCCCGTCAGGATGAAGGTGGCGGTGAAGCCCGCCAGGCTCGCCAGGGCGGCTCCCGCGGCCGCGGTGGCAGCGGTCCCCAGGCCGGTGGAGGTGGAATAGACCGACCACTCAAAGCTCTCCCTTCCAGGTTTCAGGTTCAGGCTCCAGAGCCCGACCCAGGTGGGGTAAGCAAGTCCGCTCCCGATGCCGTAGAGCGTTTCGGCCAGGTAGACCTGGCGTATGTCGTCTATGAAGATGTACATCACCGGGACGGCGGCGATGAGAGCAGTTCCCAGTATAAGCCATTTGGTCTTCGTCTTGCTGTTGTCGATGTACCGGGAGAAGGGCAGCTGGACCAGGGACTTGGTCACCAGAAATAGGGTGCTGGCTACGCCTGCGGTGAGGATGTTTCCCCCGGCCACCCCCTCGTTTATGAAGATGGCCAGGATCGGCTGGATCAGGCCGAAGCCGGTGAGGACGAAGATATCCGAGAGCATGAGGAGCTTTATGGTGCGATTCATATTTTTCACCTCCTATTTTTAGACGCGAACTTGGAAATTATTATTGAGCTATGCCAGGACTGCCGGGCCGATCAGATCGACCAGGAGTCGTCCGTTCGATCGGTACGGCCAGATCGACCGAGATGATCCAGACCGACCAGGAGGGCCAGACCGGCCGAGACGGCCCACGACCAGGAGGGCCAGATCGATCGAGACGCCCAGACCGACCAGAAGGGCAAGATATCAAGGCGGTCAGAAACGATCACCAGGACCGAACTCCAGGATGGCCGGTTGGTCAGGGAGGCCGAGATGAGGAAATATTGAGCAGAGCGGAAGCTAGACAGAATTGGTGCGCTATAAGCCAGAGCGAAGGCTTATGCAGATCAGTATCGCTTTGCTCAACGTCATCAGCATGTATGGCTGAGTAATCTCTATATATAGATTGTTGTGTATAGAAAGTACCAAAGGCGAAAAATAGTGTTAATTGATTTTTTATATAAGCTCATCGACCTGGCCCGGGCAATCTAAGATTTCTGCTCCTCCAAGATCGACAGGCAAGCTGTTGTATTAGAGGACTGCCTGAGAAGATATCTTCAAAGGCGATATATATAAACCCCGAGGCAGATCATTTTCTCTCATGGAAGGGGCAGCCATCGCCACCAGTGGTCTCACCATGCGGTTCAACGGCTTTGTCGCCGTGGACGGGGTCGACCTGAACATCGAGAAGGGGGAGCTATTCGGCCTCCTGGGCCCCAACGGAGCGGGAAAGAGCACCATCATCAAGATGCTGACCACGATGCTCCGGCCCTCGGCCGGGGGGGCCACCGTCTGGGGCTTCGACATCGGCCGGGAGAGGGACGCGGTCCGAAACTCCATCGGGGTCGTCTTCCAGGACCCGTCCGTGGACAGCCAGCTCTCGGGCCGGGAGAACCTGGACTTTCACGGCCGGATGTACGGGATGGATCGAAAGACCCGCGAGGCCAGGGTGGCCGAGGTCCTGGAGCTGGTGGACCTGACCGAGAAGGCGGACGTGCTGATGGAGGACTACTCCGGCGGGATGCAGAGGAGGCTGGAGATCGCCCGGGGGTTGATGCACCACCCCTTCGTCCTCTTCCTGGACGAGCCGACTCTGGGCCTGGACGCCCAGACCAGGAGGTACATCTGGCGATACATCCTGAAGATGAACCGGGATGAGGGGGTCACCGTCGTCCTGACCACCCACTACATGGAGGAGGCCGACCACCTCTGCGAGAGGGTCGCCATCATCGACCAGGGACGGATCGTCGCCCTGGACACCCCGGAGAACCTCAAAGACCTGATCGGGGCGGACATCGTCACCCTGGAGG
>DAINAQ010000181.1:0-2051 GCA_036733325.1 Methanothrix sp. | reverse complement strand
AGGCGTCCTCCTCGACGAACTCCACCTCCGCCCCCGTCCTCACCGCCAGCTCGTAGAGCTCCTCGACGACGTCGACGGGAGATGGAGGGCCGCCGCAGCTCGGACACGCCGAGGGCGGCCTTCTTCTCGCCTCCAGGGCCTGGCACCTCTCGCAGATCCAGCCGGGGATGGAGGCGTCCTTCAGAAGGACCAGGACGCTCGCCCGCCCGGCGTTGAGGGCGTCCCTCGTCGCCTCCACGCCCTGGACCGCAAGGCCGCCCCGCAGGATCTCGGATCGCAACTGCTCAGCCCTTTTCATCGACCTCGCCCTCTCGTCAGCGAGGGCGATCTCGTCTCCCACTTCTACGATCTCCTTTGGAGGGGCGTCGATGGGCAGGTCTACGACGGCGAGGATCTTCTTTACCATCTGGGCGGGGAGGATCTCCAGGAACTCCTTCTTGGCGTCGCCGGGCCCCGCAACGACGAGCCCCCTGGTCTGATGGCGGCTGCACGACTCCTGGACGTCCTCGGCCACCTCCGAGAGGAAGGACTTGATGGCCCCCTTACGCAGCCGGTTGAACCTCATCTGGCTCCAGCCCCCCTTCTTGTGCCTGTTCATCAGGTCGGTGGAGAGGTGATCCATCTCCTCGGGAACATCGGACCGGACGCAGAAGAGCCTCGCCTCCTTCGAGTCCAGGAGGAGGACGCCGTAGTCCGAATAGTCGTCCCGAAGCTTGGCCAGGGGGAGGAGGAAGGGGGAGGTGTCCAGGACCATCGCCCGCACGGGCTCGATCCCGATCCTGTAGACCTGGAGGAAGGAATTGGCTGCCGAGGCGAAGACTATCCTCCCCCTCTCGCCGTTGGTGGGCCTTGCGAAGAGGAGTTCGTCGACCATCTCCATCGTCTCTTTGAAGAGGCTCCTCATCTCGCCGGAGATGGCATCCTTGATCGCCCTTCTCCGAGCGTCTACGAAGGAGCGGTTGGCGGCCTCGTCCTCTCTGGAGGCTGTGGGAAGGTAGACCGAGAGGTAGACGTCTTTCTCGTCGCGGATCTCGGCCAGCTCTCGAATATCGATCTCCGTAACCGGGGTCAGAGACCGCTCCTCGACCCTTCTGAAATCCTCCTTCGGCTCCATGCTACCGGGAAGGCCCCGGAGAAAAAAAGAGTTTCCTCGACGCCGAAGCCTTAGCGATTCGGAAAAGTGCGGGAATCAGATCTCCGGGGTCGAGGCATGCTCCCTCTTGTGCCTCCCACCGGCGATCCTCCTCTCGATCAGCGCGAGCTTATCGGAGCCGAACTCCGCCGCAAGATCCTCCCGGCTCCGTCCCGCTTCCATCCCCCGCAGGATGGCGTTGGCGTCGTCGTAGCTGATCCCAAGCTCCCCCTCGTCGGTCTGGCCGGGCCAGAGGCCTGCGGTCGGGGCCTTCTCGATGATCCGCACCGGAACGCCCAGGCTTTTTGCCAGAGCCCTTACCTCGTCCTTGTAGAGGCCGGCGATGGGAAAGATGTCCGCGGCCGCATCGCCGAACTTGGTGGAGTAGCCGAGCATGACCTCGGTCTTGTTCCCGGTCCCCAGGACCAATCTCTCCAGGAGGTTGGCGTGCCAGTAGAGGATGGTCATCCTCACCCGGGCTTTCAGGTTCCCGGCCACCACCCTCGGGGCTTCGGCCATGGATAGGACATCGGAGTAGCAGCCGAGGATCCCGGATATCTCGATCTCCCTCGCCTCGATGCCGAGGATCGAGGCGACCTGCCTCGCGTCTTCGACGTCTTCGGCCGGAGTCACCCCCGCCTCGGGAAGGATGAGGGCGGTGATCCGGTCCGGCCCCAGGGCCCGAGCCGCGAGGAAGGCCACGGTCGCCGAGTCCAGGCCGCCGGAGAGCCCCAGGACCGCGCCTCCGGCCCCGGCCGCCTCCACCTGATCGCTTATGAAATTCACAATGAGGGTTTCAAGATCATCTTTAGCCATCGTCTCCTGGTTGGAACCATCAAATAAAGTACTTTTTTCTCTACAAGCAAAGTACTTTTTTCTGCACAAGCTTTATGTTCGATAAGCTGATGGGGGAGAGCAG
>DAINAQ010000180.1:0-2106 GCA_036733325.1 Methanothrix sp. | reverse complement strand
GAGCTGCAGAGGGGGCAGGGGTCGTGCTCCTCCAGCCTCACCACCGCGGCGTCGATCCCCCGGGTCGCCAGCTCCTCTTTGAGGAGGACGACGTCGAAGTGCTGGTCGTACCCCAGGGTGATTACGTCCGGCTCCAGCTCCTCTATGGGCTGAAACATGTCCGATTCGCTTCCCAGGATCGCTCTGTCCACCGTCTTCAAGGCCGATACCATCAAAAGCCTCTGGTCCTGGGGGATGATGGGCCTAGGCTTGTGTTTGACGTTGGCGTCTCTGGCCACGATCACCACCAGCTCGTCCCCCAGGGCCCTGGACTGCTCCAGGTACATGAGGTGGCCTGGATGGAGGAGGTCGAAGGTTCCCGTGGCCAGAACTCTAATCAAACCAGTCCTCATCCTCCTCCCCGACCTCCACGTCCAGGACGGGAAGGTCTCTCTCGCGTCCCGTCCTGTCGTAGCAGGTCCAGCTCTCCATGTCGAACGGGGTTCCGGCAATTATGTGGTAGTCGCCGGTCTTGGAAAAGAAGATCAGGTCCGCCTGAGAGGGGCGGATGTTGGGGGAAGGGTGGCTGTGGACCGATCCCGCGATCCTCATGTTGGGGAGCATGTAAAGCCGGACCAGGGCGCTCTTGCTGGACGACTCGGTTCCGGGGAGCATGATCACCTCGGTGATGACGCCGTCCTCTGCCCTGAGAAGCCCGGCAAACTCCACGGGCAGGGTAGACCTGGAGGCCTCGAGGATGAAGTAGAGCGTATCCCTGGCTATCCCCCTCACCTCGACCTTGCGCTTCATCTATGACCCCATCTCATCTCAAAAATCTCCAGTTACAAATACCCTACGCCAGAGCCGTGACCGAGGCGGCGGGAATCCACGCTAACACCATTTGCCTGCTCTGCCCCCGCTCTGAGGTGGATGCAGTCCCCGGCGAAGACCCTCACCATGTCGCCATCGTCCCTTCTCACCACAAGTGCTCCGTCGTCCTCCAGGGCCTCTGCAACCCCCTCAAACTCCCCGCTCCTGGTGGTGATCCTCACCCTTCGGCCCAAGGTCCCGGAGCGGAGGGACCACTCTTCAAGAAGCCCTTCAAAGGGCCCGTCCACCTCCTCGCAGGCCCTCTCCACCTCTTCCAGGACTCTTCCGATGAGCTGTGCCCGGAGTACCTCTCTATCCAGCTCCCCGGATATGGAGGTGGCCCCCCACTCTTTGGGCAGGAGGTCGGGGTCGAGGTTGGCGTTGATCCCGATCCCCACCACGGCGTATTCCAGCTGGTCCATCTCCGCTCCCATCTCCGTCAGAATTCCGCAGATCTTTTTCTCTCCAACCAGGAGGTCGTTGGGCCACTTGATCCTGACCTCGAGGCCGTAGAGGGACTCAAGGGCCCTTGCCGCAGCGACGGCTGCGGCGATGTTCACCCTGGAGGCGAGGGAGGGGTGGATCCTGGGCTTCAAGATGATGCTCATCCAGACGCCGCCTGGAGGAGAAAGCCAGGGCCGCTCCATCCTCCCCCTGCCGGAGGTCTGGACCTCGGAGACGATCACCGTCCCCTCCTCGGCCGAGGCGGCTATACTCTTGGCCTCGGCGTTGGTGGAGGTGAGAGAGGGGAAGATGAAGATCGTCCTTCCTACAAACCTGGTCTTCAGCCCCCATCCCACCAGATCTTCGCTGAGGAGGTCGGGCACGGACCCGAGCCTGTACCCCCTCTTCGAGGCCTCTATATCGTACCCCTCGGCCCGGAGGGATTGAACCTGCTTCCAGACGGCGGCCCGGCTGACGCCCAGGGATTCGGCCAGCGTTTCGCCACTGATCCAGTCCCCGAGCTCCTCCAGGAGAACCCTCTTGATCTCTCTCCTCCTCAAGGGTCGACCTACTCCTCGGAGGCGGGTTCGCGCTGGGCCATGTAGGCTCCCACGGCCGCGGATATGGCCGCCACCTTCCGGGTGTCGGCGCCCAGGGCCGAGGCGAGGGAGAGCCCCTTCTCCCGCTCCGCCTCTGCGACCTTCTTCACCTCTTCCATAATCGCCTCTTCCTTGAGGAAGTTGGTGTTGATGTCGCCGCGCCTGAACCTCTCGTGGCGGAGGACCGCCAGGTGGAAGTTGATGTTGGTCTGGA
>DAINAQ010000179.1:0-2117 GCA_036733325.1 Methanothrix sp. | reverse complement strand
GCGGCGGTGTTGAAGACGAACTGGACGAACCCCACGTTCAGGAGGGCGTATACCCAGAGGAGCTCGATGACGATGGCCGCCAATAAAAGCCTGTTTTTGAATAAGCCCCGGCTGAAAGCCGAGAACTCCCAGGACCGGAGGGTCCAGACGTTCAAAAGCTGGCAGCTGACGGCCCCCAGGAGGGTCATCGTCATCGCCTGTTTGTGGAGGGCGGTGTTGGAGATGGAGAGGTCGCCGTAATGCCAGCCGTTCAGGAAGAGAAAACCGAGGAAGGCGGTCATCGCCGCCGTCCCCTCGATCGCCCCCAAGAAGAAGTACCCCCGCTTGAAGACCTCCCGGTCGAGGATCCGCTCGTTCTTGCCCACGGGAGGCCGCTCCATGATGTCCCGCTCCGGAGCCTCGCTCCCCAGGGCCAGGCCGGGGAGCATGTCCGTCCCCAGGTCGATGGAGAGGATCTGGATGACCGAGAGGGGGAGGGGGATCTTAAAGAAGAACTGGAGTATGTACGGCACGATCTCGGGGACGTTCGAGGAGAGGATGTAGGTGACGAACTTCTTGATGTTGAAGTAGACGGTCCTCCCCTCCTCGATGGCGGCGACGATGGATGCGAAGTTGTCGTCGAGGAGGATCATGTCCGCCGCCTCCTTGGCCACCTCCGTCCCCTTCTTTCCCATGGATATCCCGATGTCTGCCCTCCTCAGAGCCGGGGCGTCGTTGACCCCGTCGCCGGTCATCGCCACCACCTCCCCGTTCTCCTGGAGGATGGAGGCGATCCGCAGCTTCTGCTCCGATCTCATCCGGGCGAAGAGGACGTTCTTCTCCGCCAGGAGCTTGGCCAGATCCTCGTCGGGGATGTGCCGCAGATCGTCGCCGGTCAGGGTCGTGTCTACCGCAAGCCCCACCTTCTCGGCGATCGCCCTTGCGGTCAGAGGGTTGTCGCCGGTGAGGATCATCACCCTGATCGAGGCCTTCTGGCACCTTTTTATGGCGTCGCTGACCTCCTCCCGAGGAAGGTCCATGATCCCCAATAGCCCCAGAAATACGAGATCGCTCTCGCCCTCCCCCTCCTTGTAGGCTACGGCCAGGAGCCTATAGGCCTTCTTTTCCAGGTTGATTGCCTCGACCTCGATCCTCTCTCGATCGGCTTCTTCGAGGGCCCGGACCTCGCCCTCTTCGTCGACGAGGCGATCTGATAGCTCGATCAGAACCTCCGGCGCTCCCTTGGAGAAGATGATCCTCGAGCCATCCCTCTCGCAGATCGTCGACATCATCTTCCGGTCGCTGGTGAAGGGTATCTCCTCCACCTTCCTGTACCCCTCTCCTGAAATTCGTGCCTTCCTCGCCGCAGCGACGATGGCTAGCTCCGTCGGGTCGCCGAATGCTTCGCCCTCTCTGATCGTCGCCCTGGAGTTGAGAGCTCCCGCGGCCAGGAGGAAGTTCAGTCGATCCCGGGAGCCGGGCCTCTCTTCAGCGAAGCTGAAGTTGCCGCCCTCGAAGTACCCCTCTCCGCTGACCGATATCTCCTCGCCGCTGGCCATGCGGATCTCCTTCACCGTCATCTCGTTTCGGGTGATCGTCCCGGTCTTGTCGGTGCAGATCACCGTGGCGCTCCCCAAGGTCTGGGCGGAGGAGAGGTTCTTGATGAGGGCGTTCCTCTTGGCCATGTTCCGGCTGGCCAGGGATAGAGATAAGGTGATGGTGGGGAGCATCCCCTCGGGGACGTTGGCCACGATGAGGGATAGGGCGAAGATGGCGGCGACGGGCCACCCCTGCCCCGAGAGGACGCCGAGGGCGAAGAATACCACGCCCACCAGGAGCGCCGCGAGGGTGAGGATCCTGGTGATCCGGGTGATCTCAAGCTCCATCGGAGTCGGCCTCTTCTCGACCTCTTTTGAGAGAGATGCGATCCTTCCGAACTCCGTCTCTCTCCCGGTGGAAAAGACGACGGCAAGGCCGTTTCCCGAGGCGACGGTCGTCCCGGCGAATACTACGTTCCTCGCGTCCAGGATCTCCTCGCTGGCGTCGGGCTCAGCCGACCTCCTCGACGGGTTCGCCTCCCCGGTCAGAGCCGCCATGTTGACGGAGAGGGAGTTCGCCTCGAAGAGGACCGCGTCGGC
>DAINAQ010000178.1:0-2122 GCA_036733325.1 Methanothrix sp. | reverse complement strand
AGCAGACCGAGGAGAAGATGGTGGGGTTCATCGACCCCCGGCAGTGGTCCTGTCCACAGGCGTCATCGTCGGGCCCTTCGGGTTCGGAGTCATCGTCTTTCTTCGAAGATGTTGGCGCTATAAAGGTCCTCTGGACCCCCTGGGCCAGGTCCCGGTGGAAGGTGATAAACGAGATCAACCGCTTCCCCTCGGGAAAGCAGAACCTCTTTTTGGAGCTCCTCCAGAAGAGGAAGGTCGGCTATGCCGGAGAGACCCTGGAGCTTGGGGACACCTGCTACTTCGCCACCATGAACCCCGACTTCAGCTCCACTTACCCCCTGGACGAGGCGCTCTTGGATCGGATCTCGATCTCGGTACCCGCTGCCCAGCCCGACTTTCTCGCCGGCCTCGCCCTGGCCGAGCGGGAGAAGGAGGTCTGGGAGCTGGCCGAGTCGCTGCCTCGGCTGACCATCGAGGAGTTTGACGCCCTTCCGGGAATGGTCGCTAGTGTCAGCCTGGATAGCCAGGTGGAGCTTGCGATAATCTCGCTACTGAGGGACTTCACTCTTTGTGAAAGGGCCCCCTCTTTCGACAAGACCCAGCTCTCCGGCGGGTCGAAGCCGAGCCGGGGGCTCTGCGCCGGATGCCACTACTTCAACAATCCCGAGGTCTGCTGCTGGCAGGCCGACGAGGGGCTCTCCGACAGGGTGAGGCAGGACCTGCGGTCATACACCAGGGCGATCTCCTTCCTTTTGGGCCTCGGCGGCTCCGAAGGCAAGATCGAGGTGTTGAGGGCCGTCGCCCCCTACGTCGTCTGGCACCGGATCTCCCCCAACAGGACCATGCTGGAGCGACCCCCCTACTACGGGGCGAGGCGCCTCGAGTTTGTTAAGGATATCGTCGAGAAGAGCATCAACCGCACCCTGAACGAGCGGGGCGAGATGAACATGATCTTCGCCAGGGCGGTCGACGGCGAGATCTCGCCGAAAGAGGCTCTGGAGAGAC
Organism: Methanothrix sp.; assembly: GCA_036733325.1. Lineage (GTDB taxonomy): Archaea > Halobacteriota > Methanosarcinia > Methanotrichales > Methanotrichaceae > Methanocrinis. The sequence continues at coordinate 1,138 of DAINAQ010000178.1, read as the reverse complement.
TGTCGGAGAGCGACGACCCCATAGCCAGGCTCGACTACAAGAGAGCCCTGGAGAGGATGGCTTGAAGCTGTCGGGTTTCATGGACCAGGCCTACGGCGGGAAGGTCAGAACGAAGAAGAGGCTGGACCAGAAGAGGGGCGAGTTTCTCCTGGGATTTGAAGATCTGGCCCAGAGGCTGAAAGAGAGGCCCAGGAGGGCGGAGGTGGAAAAGCTCGCGCCAGAGGAGGCGGAAGCCATCGTCGACCTGGTAGTCTCGGCCTCGCCAGGGGATAGAAGAGAGGAGACGATCTGGGGGATTCTTTCCAGCCTTGCGGCCGAGAGGCTCCCAACGCCTCTGGTCATCCCGCCCCAGAACTATGCCGGTCTGGAGCTCCGGGGAGGGACGATAATCCTGGACGAGAACACCTCAACCGCCGGGCCGAAGGCGAAGGGCTCGGAGGGCGCAGGCAAGACTGCGAAGATAAGAGCCCATCACCTGGGAGAGAGGATGGCTGGTGGGAGGGTTTTCGTCTGCGGCAGCGCCGGCGACTACCTGGGCCAGGAGATGAGGGGCGGAGGCATCGTCTGCTCCTCTTGCGGCGACTACGCCTTCAGGAATATGGCCGGCGGCTGGGGAGTGGTCAAGGGAGATGCCGGAAACTACCTGGGGGTCGGAAACTCCAGCGGCATTATCGCGGTCAAGGGGAGGGCGGGGGCGAGGGCCGGCTGGCTGATGCGGTCGGGACGGATAAGGGTCGGCAAAGATGCCGGCGACTACCTGGGGATGATGATGAGCGGCGGCTCCATATCCGTGGGGGGCAGGACCGGGGCCAGGGCTGGCTGGAGGATGAAGGGAGGTCTGATCATGGCCGAGGACTACGGCGACGAGGCTGGGGCTGAGAAGGTTGGCGGCAGGATACTCCGAAGATAGGCTCCTTGAGATCTGGGAAAAATCCCGGTCCAACTGGCATCGGCCCCAGCTCCCAAGGCCCGTCATCGACGAGACTGAAGACGGCGGCAGCTTCCCCTTTCGAAATTATCGGATAGTCATCGATACCGTGACCCTCGCTAAAGGCGACCGGTATCTGGAGAACCTCTTCGACCACCTGATCGTCCACTACCTCTTCTGCCCCCGGTCCCTGGAGATGGCGGGAAGGCT
>DAINAQ010000177.1:0-2182 GCA_036733325.1 Methanothrix sp. | reverse complement strand
TCCGCCACTACGAGCAGGAGGGTGCGGACATGATCGATTTAGGGATTCCGCTGGACGCCGAGCCCGCCGACGTGGCGCGGGCCGTCCGGACCGCGTTTAGGGCGACCCAGCTTCCCATCAGCGTCGACAGCTTGCGGCCCGATCTACTGAAAGCCGGGATCGAGGCGGGATGCGACCTGATCCTGAGCCTGGACGGCTCCAACCTGGACCAGGTCGGGGAGGAAGCGGCCGCCGCCGTGGTCCCCGCCGTGGTCCTTCCGGGGCCGGGGGAGACGACCCTGGCGGAGAACCTCCGCCGGGCCCTCGATCTGGGGGTGGAAGCGATGGCCGACCCCGTCCTGAATCCCCCCCTCCAGGGGCTGGCCGAGTCGATCTGCAGGTATCACGAGGTCCATCGAGCATTTCCCGAAATCCCTCTATTCTTCGGAGTTGGGAACGTGACGGAGCTGTTGGACGCCGATTCCGTAGGAGTGAACGGGCTATTGGCCGCCATGGGGTCGGAGGTGGGGGGAAGCGTCCTCTTCACCCCCGAGTACAGCGAGAAGGCCCGGGGCAGCATCCGGGAGCTGCGGACGGCCTCGGAGATGATGCTCCTCGCCCAGGCGAGAAGGAGCCCTCCAAAAGACCTGGGGCTGGATCTTCTGGTCCTCAAGGAGAAACACCGCCGCCCCGAGGAGGAGATGCCCCAGGAGTTCGTGGCGGTGGGGGCGATGGGGGCGGTCGGACCCGGCGGCGGCGCCGAGGGCGAGGGCGAGGGCAAGGGCAGAGGCTCAGGCCGCCGGTGGGAGATGGACCCCGCGGGAAGCTTCAGGATCGGCGTCGCGATGGGAAAGATCGTGGTCCGCCACGACGCCGTCACCCTGGTGGGGGAATCCGCCCGCGATCTTCTCTGGGAGATCGTCGACCGAGGGCTGGTCACCAGGCTCGACCACGCCGGCTACCTGGGCCGGGAGCTGGAGCGGGCCGAGACGGCCCTGAGGCTGGGCAGGAGCTACTCTCAGGACGAGCCGCTATTCCCGACAAAGAATTAAATAAGATCGACACCTCCACCGCCCCCGATGAATCAGAAATCATGGGCTACTATAGGGGTGGTCTTCCTCGCCGGGATAATGATAATCTCCAGCTTCTCCAGCTTCATCTTTCGAGGGGGAGGCCCCGCCGAAACGGCCGCCCAATCCACCTGGAACCCCTCGGACTTCGGGGTGAGCGGCCGGCTGATCAACTGGGACTTCGAGAACCTGGGCGACGCCCTGGGGATGTACCCCGAAGACCTGATCTTCGCCTTCTGGATGAACACGACCGCATCGGATAACCTCACCGAGGCCGCAGCCATGGTCCTGCCGGCCAGCGTGGGTCTGACCCTGAAAGATCAGCTGAACCTCTACCCCTCACCGATCGACGGGGTCTCCTGGGGCCTCTTCGGAAACGAGACCGCCGAGTTCCACTGGACCAAACCCGCCCCTCTGGGATCCCACGGCCTCGCCATCCTCTACAACGGATACCAGATGATACCCCTGGGAACCACAGAAATATTCATAGTCATGGGAACTCCCGTCCTCTTCGGAACCGAGACTTCCGTCAAGAACGTCCTGGACGTGATATCGGGCACCGCACCCACCGCCGAGGGCTTCGTCCTCCCCTACGATGAGAGCGACACCCTCCAGGTCTCGGTCCTGGGAGAGGAAGCCGCCTCCAATCCGCTCCTCTCCCCGCCCCTGGGCGGAGATTACGCCGAATCCTATCTCGGGGTGAGCCCCAACGATGGCGGCTTCACCCTGACCGCGAAGTACCTCTCCCTCGGGGGCGATAGCGAGACCAGAGTCTTTGATCTCGCGGAGAGCTTCGGCCTGGAGACGCTTTCGGCGGGGGATACGGTTACCGTCACAGGGACCGTTGAACCCCAGAACTTGACCATGACGCTGGGAGCTTTCATCGCTCCATAGCGCAACCTTTTTAGCTGGGAAGCTGCCCCCATGAGCTAAGCCTTAATGGGGCGAATTTTTGCGATGAATGATGACGGGCACCGCCCTGAAGGAGAATGATTATGGCAAGACCGATATACGTTAGATTTGACGTTCCAGCCGACCTGGCCTCCAAATCCCTGGAAGCGATCGAGCTGGCCCGAGATACTGGAAGGCTCAAGAAGGGGACCAACGAGACCACCAAGGCCATCGAGCGCGGC
>DAINAQ010000176.1:0-2205 GCA_036733325.1 Methanothrix sp. | reverse complement strand
AATGAGATTTGACGATTGCAGTAGTCGATTACGGGGTGGGAAACCTCTTCAGCATTTACAACGCCCTGGAACACATCGAGGCCGGCCCCGAGCTGGTGACCGAGCCGGAGGAGCTGACGGGGTTCGACGGGGTGGTGGTTCCGGGGGTCGGCTCCTTTGGACGGTGCATGAGGCAGCTCTCCCGGTTCGAGGCCTCCATCCTGGAGTCCCTGGAAGGCGGGACCCCGATCCTGGGGATATGCGTGGGGATGCAGGTCCTCTTCGATAAAAGCGAGGAGAGCCCCGAGGAAGGGCTGGGCTGGATCTCCGGGGATGTGATCCGCCTCCCGGATTCGGTCCTGGTCCCCCAGATGGGATGGAACACCCTCTCCATAAAAAAGGAGGTCGAGATCCTGGAGGGGATCTCTGACCAGGACTTCTTCTACTTCGTCCACTCTTACTTCTGCGTCCCAAAGGACCGATCGGTCCTGGCCGCCACCACCGATTATGGCACCGAGATCGCGGCGGCGGTTTCGAGGGAGAACCTCTTCGCCCTCCAGTTTCACCCCGAGAAGTCGGGGCAGAAGGGGCTAAAAATCCTGGATAACTTCGTGAGGCTGACCAGATGTTAGCGAGAAGGATCATACCCTGCCTGGACTGCGACCTCGCCGTCCCCCAGGGGAGGGTGGTGAAGGGGATCGAGTTCAAGCAGATCAGGTACGCCGGAGTCCCCTGGGAGCTCGCCACCCGGTACTACCGGGAGGGGGCAGACGAGATAGTATTTCTGGACATCACCGCATCCTCTGATCGGCGGGAGACGATGAAGAGCGTGATCAGGGACACCGCCAAGAATGTCTTCGTCCCCCTGGCCGTAGGCGGCGGGATCAAGACCGTCGAGGACGTGAGGGGGATATTCAAGGCCGGGGCCGATAAGGTTACAGTCAACACTACCGCCCTCAAAAGGCCCGATATCATCGGCGAGATCGCCGAGGAGTACGGGAGCCAGGCCTGCGTGGTGGCCATCGACGCGAAGAGGAGGGACGACCCGGGCAGGGATCGGATCTCGGTTCCCACCTCCAAAGGAGAATCCTGGTTTGAGTGCTCCTTCTACGGCGGAAGGGAGTTCTCCGGGGTTGATGCCATCGCCTGGGCCATGAAGGCTGAAGCCCTGGGCGCGGGCGAGATCCTCCTCACCAGCATGGACCGGGACGGCACCTACGACGGGTTCGATCTGCCCCTCACCGACGCCGTCTGCAAACGGGTCCGGATACCGGTCATCGCCTCGGGGGGGTGCGGAAACGCTGAGCACATTTACGAGGTATTCTCGAAGACCGGAGCTTCGGCAGCCCTTGCCGCCAGCATATTCCACTATGGCGAGTGGGGGGTCGACGAGGTGAAGAGGTACCTCGCCGAAAGGGGGATTCACGTCCGAGTCTGAGCGATCCGTTCCGGCATCCGGCTCCGGCCCAGGGGACTTTTCAGATGCGACGAAGTGGATCGCCGACCACATCGGTCCGATATCCGTCCTCGTCCCGGTACCCGCCATCGGCCCTGCCGATCATTTTCGGCATCCAGCCTGGGACCGGCAGGTTTATAGACGGCGGATCGATCTTACCATCTTGATACTTGGGGTGTAGAATTGATCTCGCTGACTAAAGCTCCCTGCAACCTGGTCCTGGAGATAAAATCCTTCGCCGACAGCTTCGGCTGGACGAAGAGATTGGAGTCGATGGGGATAAGAAAAGGACAGAGGGTCCGCAAGATCGCCTGCCAGCCCTTCGGGGGACCGGTGGTGATTGAGGTCGGCGGATGTTGTGTGTCCATGGGAAGGGGGATCGCCTCCAAGATCGACGTGGAGGTGGTGGTCGATCCTGCCGCCCAAAAGGATGCGGTCCCCAGGCCGGCGAGATAGGTCCGAACGAAAGGGGATCTAAGACGGTGGCTCTGAGGCCTTGAGATCCTCAGCTCTATATCAGCGATATCACCCCGATATCAGCTCTTTCAGCTTCTGTATGCTCTCCATCGTCTGGGCAGACTCCTGCTGCTTCTCTTCTTCGAAATGCTTTATTATCTCGTCGATGGGGGTCAGAAGCGAATATACCTTCATGGGCCTTCCTTTGCCCCCTCTCCTCACCTCCTTCTCGCTCACCCAGTCGTTATCTCGGAGCGCTCGCATCGCTATGCTCACCTCGGGCTGCCTGAGGTTGGATCCCATCTCGATATCCC
>DAINAQ010000175.1:0-2223 GCA_036733325.1 Methanothrix sp. | reverse complement strand
ACGCACATGACATTCTTTGCTATATATTCCTTTCGAAATCTGAATTAAACTTAAAGATAACCAAAATGTTAGCATTATTACGTATTATATTAGCGATAATTATTTGACATTTTGGCCCCGGTCTGGCCATGTTAAGCCAAAGCAAATCTCGAATCGGACCCCTCCTTTCATCCCGAAGGACCGCCCTCTACATTTGGTCAATTATGTTTACTTTATAGCAACAATATTTGATACAAATAAATTGCTTTTATTTAAGTTTAATTGTTTAACGATCCGAGTCGATCGGCTGGGCCCATCAAGTTCTGGGAAATGTAAGGTCAAGAGCGGGTCTGAGGAATGATAAACTGCAAAGATATTTCTCTATTTTCTGGGCTTCGACTTATTTTCCAGGAACCATCCCGGCCGGATGCTGTTGCCCCCTAGCTATCTGTATCGCCATCGGCCTGAGATCGGGTCGGATCATATCATAACATATCATATTGGAGTTCAAAACCTCAGCCAGAAAAATCACAAAGGTCAGGGGGGCAAGCCCGTCGAGTCGGGGCATCTCAGCCCCTTCTGTCGACGACTCCCCTCTTATTAACGACCGCGCTCATGCCTCGGCGGCCAAAGGCCTACTTCAGGATCAGTTTGAGCGCCCTCTGGGGACAGGCGGTGACGCAGGTCCCGCACTGGACGCACTTTCCGGCGTCGGCCACCACCTCCGACCCCTCGAAGCGGAAGGTCCCCGTAGGACAGATCGATATGCATGCCCCGCAGTGGATGCACTCGTCCTCGTCTTTTATGATGGGGTTCTCCAGGAGGACGACCCTGACCCCCCTCGCCTCGAAGGCCGCCTTCACCTGGCTGCACTTATCGGGATCGACGTCCACGACGATCTCGCCGGAGACGGCGTCGACCTTCGCCCGCTCTATGTTTATGAGGGCCTTCGTCTCCAGGATCACCGACGATACGATGGGCTTTCGGACGATCCCCGGAGCTACGTGGAGCATCAGCTTCATGCGGAGCGCCTCCTGCTGTAGAGCCTGCTGAGGTGGTCGCTGGTTACCATCCCGATGACGTGATGGTCTTTATCCACCACCGGCAGGGCCGATATCTTGTGATGGTGGAGCTTTCGAGCCGCCAGCTCCAATGGCTCGTCGGGGCTTGCTATGAAGACCTTCCTGGTCATCATGTCGGAGATGTGAGAGGTCTTGCCGCTGGCCACGGCCTTGGATACGTCCCAGGCGGTGACCATCCCGATCAGCTTACCCTCCGCTGAGACGACCGGGAGATGGTCGAAGGGTCCGCCGACGATCATCTGGGAGGCCTCCTTGATGCTGATCTCCTCGCGGACCGTCGCCACCTCGGAGCTCATGACGTCCCCCACCAGAAGGAACTCCCGGGTCTGCTTCATGGGATTGTTCCGGCCCGATGCTGGGAGCCGCTCCGCCGGGGCCGATAGAACGAACTCGCCCCTTTCGATGGAGGAGCCCAGGGCCCGGGCCACCTTCCTGGCGACGTGGCGGCTGGATAGGGCCGAGGTCTTGACCTCGACCCCCTCTATGTCGACGTGCCCGGAGTAGAGCTCTTCGTAGTTCACCCGCCTCACCGTGGGCCGGCCACGCCGAGGGACGCCGTAGTCCACGATCTCGGTGACGATATCCCGATCCCGGACCGCGGTCTTCTTCGCTATCCCCTCGTTTAAAACCGGTATGGGAACCCCCAGGCCGACGTAGAGGCTCGGTCCGTAGTCCTGGAAGGTGGCGGCCCTCAGAAACTCGGAGCTCATCTCCTTCAGGTCGCCCTTCACCATCAGGGTGGAGAACCCCTCCTGGGGGAGGTGCTGGGTCCCCGAGCCGACGATGAAGCCCTGACCACCGCAGAGGAATATCCTGGTGCCGACGCCGATCTGCTCGAAGTCGGGGTCGTTTGGTATCGGCGATAGGGCGCCGGCCCCGCTGTAGCTGACGTTTCCAAAGCGGGGAAGGAGTGTCCCCATGTAGGTGTGCAGAGTCCTGTCGGTCGAGTTTGCGGCCGCCGCGTACCTCTGGTAGGAGTTTCTCGGGTTGACCATGATCGCCTGGTTGAAGTCCTCGAGCCTGAGGGTCGTCTCCAGCTCGGAGCGGGGGTAGCAGTCGGTGACCGCGCCCTGGGCCCGAAGCTCCACCTCCCTCCCGCTGACCAGATCCTCCATCACGTGGGCTCCGCCGTACTCGTCTCCCCGGTCCTCGGACGGCTGGG
>DAINAQ010000174.1:0-2254 GCA_036733325.1 Methanothrix sp. | reverse complement strand
AAGATCTCGGGGATATCCTATCTCATCCCCAGGGCGAGGCGTTTCGTCGACGAGACCGGCACCTATACAGACCTCATATTGAACCTGGAAGGTGGAGAGGTCGTCCTCCCAAAGAGGGAGAAGTCCTCGGCTGCCGCGAGGGGAGAAGGGGCCGAGACCGGAGCCGAGGAGGGATCGAGCTTTGAGCAGGAGCCGGAGGGAGAATCGGAGGAGCTCTCGGAGGCTGAGCCTGAAATCGCCGAGGGTTCCGGCATGGCGGAGGAGCCCGTCGAAGAGGCCGAAGTAGAGGTGGGGGCGGAGGCGGAAGGGGAGGAGTCTCCTCCTGAGGAGGGGGCGACCCCGGCTTCATCGGAGACGACTGAGACCGCCGCGGCGGATACGGCGATGGAGGTGGCAGCGGAGGCGGAAGCGGCCAAGATAGAGGAGCCCGCCGAAATCGATAGCGGGGCAGAAGAAAGCCCCTTGGGCATGGAAGTGGGCAGAAAAGAGGGTCCGATCGGGAGGCCGGAGGAAGGAGTGGCAGCGGCCCCCGCCGAGGTCGAAGAGCCGGAACCGGCGGCGGTGGAGGCGGCCGTTGAAAAGGCGTTCTCAAGCCCGGAGAGGGGATCTGTGGAGACCGGATCGAAGGGAAGCGAGCCGGAAGGAAAGCCGGAGACCTCGAAAGATGAGGCTTCTCCCTCGAAGCACCATCGGCACCATCCGCCCGAGCCGAAGGGAGGAAAGGGCCTCTCTCACTGGGGGAGGACCTATAAGGGGCCGCTCCTGGCCCTGGCGGGAGTGGCTCTGATACTTCTGGCGGCCTTCTTATTCTGGTCGCCCCAGGATCAGGAGACACCAGCACCGCCGTCGGATTTTGTCAGCTACTCTGCTTACCTTTCCAACGCCACTGGAAATACGTACCTCAACCTGGACGTCACCAACCCCAAAGGTCTACAGAGCGAGGTGGAGCTGGTCCTCCCCCAGGATGTGGACAGGAGCATCAGCGCCACGGGCGGGATCGTCACCATATCCTACGCCAACAACACCGTCATCAAGCTCAACTCCAGCAGCAACGCCAGCGTCTCGGTGGCCCTGGCCCACGAGTACATCCTGGTCCCCGTCACCTTCAACCTGGCGATTCCAACGGAGTATGAGTCCAGCGTCCTGGTCTACGACAAGGACTACCGGGTCAGCCGCACCAACAGCACCATCAGCCTCTGGTGCAACGTCACCGAGGACCATCTCGATTTTGATCAGATCTACAATGCGAAGAAAGCTTCTGGCGGTCCCGGTCCCGAGGAGGGAGGCCCAGGAAACGCTACAGGCGGCCCTCCGCCTGGGACTCCTGGACCGGAGCCGCAAGACGGTCTCTAGGGACGGCGAGATCGAGATCCCGGTGACCGCACCCCTGCCGGGGCGAGAGGTGGTGGTTCAGGAGGCCCCCGAGTTTTACCAGAGGTTCCCGGAGCTGGCCGAGCTTCTAGCGGGCGAGATCTCCCCTCAGGAGAGCGCCCTCCTCCCCAAGGGCTGGTTCATCCTGGGGAAGGTGATCATCGTCAAGATTGATCCGGGGATCGAGCACCTGAAGGGGATGATCGGCGAAGCCCTCCTGGAGGTCTACCCCCGCTGCAGCACCGTCCTCATGGACCGGGGGATCGAGGGGAAGCTCCGAGAGCCGGACCGGGAGGTGATCGCAGGCTCCGAAAAGACCGGGACGGAGACGGTCCATCGGGAGAACGGGGTCGTCTTCAAGCTCGATCCCATGAAGGTGATGTTCTCGGCCGGAAACCTCAAAGAGAGGATGAGGATGGGCCGCCTGGGCGCTGGCGAAATCGTCGTGGACATGTTCGCCGGGATCGGCTACTTCACCCTCCCCATGGCGGTCCATTCCCGCCCCCGAAAGATCGTCGCCATCGAGATCAACCCGGTGGCCTATGGCTACCTCGCGGAGAACGTCCGCCTCAACCGCGTCGAGGATGTAGTCGAGCTGATCCTGGGCGACTGCGCCGTGGCCGCCCCCGAGGGCATCGCCGACCGGGTGGTCATGGGATACGTGGGGACCACGAATCAGTACCTGGACGCCGGCATCGCCGCCCTCCGGCCCGGCGGGGTCCTCCACTACCACCAGACCGTCCCCGAACAGCTTTACCCCCAGAAGCTCGAAGAAGACCTGGCAGAGGCAGCAAAGCGCGCCGGGCGTTCCGTCAGGATCGAGAGGGCCGCCCGGGTGAAGAAGTACTCGCCGGGGATGCTCCACGCCGTCCTGGACGCCAGG
>DAINAQ010000173.1:0-2288 GCA_036733325.1 Methanothrix sp. | reverse complement strand
GATGGACTTAGTCTCCCTCCTTTACCCTACATCCAATATCGGCTTTTGCGCTCTTCTCTTCACCTTCTCTTGACAACTCTTATCAAGCGGGCTTTCAAGCGTTCGTTCCGCATCAAAGATATATCTGGCGAGCTTTGGGCTCTTCATGACCTTCTGCATAGTTAAAATTGGAGGAAGTCTTCTCGACGTCTCCAGGGATATCGTGGAGGGGCTGGTGAGCCGCTCAGAGCGCGGCGACGCCTTCCTCGTGGTCCCGGGCGGCGGCCCCATGGCGGACCTGGTGCGAAGGCTCTACCATGAGCACCGTCTATCGGAGGAGACCGCTCACTGGATGGCGATACTGGCCATGGAGGAGTACGGCCGCTTTCTGGCGGACGGCACCGGTGCTGGCATGACCTGCGAGATCGCCAGGACCGCATCGGGGGTGGAGATCCTCCTCCCCTACCTCCCTCTGATGCGAGACGACAGAGAGCTTGAGCGCACCTGGGAGTACACCTCCGACTCCGTAGCCGCCCTCGTCGCCGCCAGGCTCTCGGCCGATCTGGTCAAGGCGACGGACGTCGACGGCGTAACCCTGGATGGGCGGATAGCAGATGAGATCTCGGCGGAGGAGCTCATCGGATTAGAGACCTGCATAGACCAGGGGTCTCTTCGGATTTTGATGAGGTACGGCAGAAGCTGCCTCATTCTGAACGGGAGGGACCCTCAGCGGTTCATCGCAAGCTTGAGGGCGAGGAAAGGCGGAACCCTTATAAGAGGGAGAGGTGTTGGTCGAAGCGGTCCTGACGTAAGGGAAAGTTTATACCCTGGGATCGATCAAAGCACGTAGAGAGAGTAACATGACGGAAAAATCAGAGAGATGCATGTCATGCGGCGTAACGCTGATCGGGCCGGGTGGCGCCAGGTTCCCCTGCCCCAACTGTGGGGAAATAATAATAAGGTGCAACAGGTGCAGAAAGCAGAGCAACCCCTATACCTGTCCCAGCTGCGGATTCTTGGGGCCTTGAGGTGATATAATGGGGGAAGTAGCTGCCAAACTGAAGGTCATGCCCGAGGGTGCCGACACTGATCTGGAAAAGATGAAGGCCGACATCAAGTCCGTCCTTCCGGAAGGGGCGAGGCTTCACGGTTTTGCCGAAGCTCCCATAGCCTTCGGCCTGAAGGCCCTGATGGTGGCCGTGATCCTGGCGGAGGGGGTCACCGGGACCGAGGGGCTGGAGGCCGCCGTCGCCGGAGTGGCGGGAGTCCAGTCGGTAGAGGTGGAAGAGGTAGGGCTACTCTGAGCTCCGCCCTTTTACCGTTTCGACTAGCGGGCTCGTAGATCAGGGGTAGATCGCTACCTTCGCAAGGTAGAGGCCGCGGGTTCGAATCCCGCCGAGTCCATCAAGCTGATCTTCATCCAGGTTCGCCGACCCGGTGGATGGGTCGTCTCGCTTCGTCTTCTCGCCAGTTTGATTGGTCACCCATTTGTCCGTCGAGCGGTGCGGATAATCATTCTCCCTACTTCCATCGATGAGCACAGATCTTCTCCATCTTCCATCGATGGACAGGGGTCGACTTCTATCTTCCATGGACGGCCAAGGATCATCTTCTCTTTTGTCCTTCCAGGAAGATGGATCTCCTTCTGGATCCGGTCTCTGCCCCTCTGATCTCCCCTGCCGTTTCGGTGCAGCGGTACCTGGCGTAATCATTTTCGGGATCCAGGGCCAGGGCCCGCTCGAAAGAGGCTAGGGCCTCGCGCCTCCTCTCCAGCCTCAAGAAGAGAAAGCCCCGGTGCATCCAGGCGACGCCGTCGGAGGGATCGATCTCCGCCGCCCGGTCGATGGAGCTTATCGCCTCCATGTACCTCCCCATCATCCCCAGAACCAGGGCGCACTTCTTCTCCGCCGAGTTCCCCGGATCTATCCGGGCGGCCTTCGAGAAGGCCTTCAGGGCGGGATCGAGGTATCCCTCTCCGAGGTGACCGTCGCCCTCACGGATCAGATCTTGGAGCTCTTCTCTCGGATCTGCAGCTCTCTTCTCCCGGAGGATGAAGGAGAAGGAAGAAAAAAAGCGGATCAGGCCGCGGCAAAAGGTCGCCATCCGATGATCAGGGCTTGAGCCGCTTGATCTCCAGGTACTTCACCGCCCCATCCTCCCGGCGGGCGAAGACCATCTGTTTTCGAACGCTGTGGGCGAGCCTCACGGCCCGGGAGACGACGGGGAGGTGAAATACATAGTCTTCGGGGACGGCGTGGACGAGGTACTCGGAGTGGGGCACCTTCTTTGGGCCTTCCACCTTTTTGTAG
>DAINAQ010000172.1:0-2342 GCA_036733325.1 Methanothrix sp. | reverse complement strand
AGGATGCAGACCGCCGCCGGGACCGCCGCCCTCGGTCCGAAGAGGAGGAGGGCGACGGCGGCGGTGAGCCCCAGGTTCTTGAAGGAGCCGAAGAGGGTGTAGGCGATCCTCTGGGGTCTCGCCACCCCGGCCAGGGCCGAGAGGGCGTAGACGGCCGCCCCCGAGGCGAAGGTCCGGGCCAGGGCGACCAGGAGTACCCCACCGACCCCGGCGGTGATGGCGGCGCTGTTCAGCCCCACCACGATGTAGGTGACGGCGAAGAGGCCGGCGTTGATGGGGTGGGCCGGATCGATCCGCAGACGGCCGACGTACCTTGAGGCCAGGAGGGGGAAAAGGATCAGGAGGAGGACGATCTTCGCCATCTCCCCGACTCCTGCGCCCACCCCTCCGCCCAGCGCTGCCCCCATCCCACCGCCTGCTCCCGCCCCTGTTGCCATCCCTGTTGCCGCCCCAGTTGCCGCCACCGTCCCCGCATCCCCGGCCATCCCGGCGAAGAGGAGGACGATCAGGGGCATGAGGACCAGGGACGCTAGGTAGGAGAGGGCCTCCGAGTAGAGGGCGAGCCGGACGTCGCCCGCGAGAAGCCTGGTCAGGGGGACCACGGCCACCGCCGGAGGGCTCGCGGCCATCACCACAAACCCCAGGACGAGGGCCTCCTCCTCCAGTACCAGGGGGGCGAGGATGAGGATCAGCCCGGAGAGGAAGAGATAGCTGACCAGAAAACCGGCCGCCGCACCCCGCAGCGGGGGGAGGCTGAGATCGATCCCGGCCATGGAAAAGGCCATCATCAGAAAGAGGGCCGGGATCACCAGAGACTCCAACCTCCCGGCTGGCCCCGGCAGGACGAAGCCGAGGACCACGGCCAGGGTGAGGATGAAGGCGGTATTTCTATGGAGACTGATCTGCATGGTTAAAACCGAGCCCGCTTATCTTCGATATTTGGGGACCCCTCGCCCCGGGAAGATATCCCTTTTGCGTTCCGAATTGAATGAAATAGATAATATTTGAAATGAAAAATATGTATTAGAGAATAGAAATTGTAGAATGAGCGGATGAAATAGAATAGAGAACGAATGGAGAAAGAGTGGATAAAGAATGGAGAACAAACGGCAACTCGCCGCTCACTGCGGGAGGCAAATTCATCCGAAACGGACCTGCGCAGCCGATAGCTGCGCCGACCGCCTCAATAGTTCAGAATAGATAGTTTCAGACCTTGTGGGCTATGGCGAACCTTCGCAATACCCGGTCAATGCATATGCTGACCTTGTCTCCGACCTTCGTCTCGGAGACGAAGATAACAAAGCCCTCAACTCTGGCGATGCCGTCTCCCTGCCTTGATATGTCCTCAATCTCCACTTCATACGTCTTTCCAGCTTCGACTGGAGACGAGCTTGTGAATCCGCCACTGCTGAAGGATCCTCGATTATTTCCGTACACAACGTTCACATCCATTCGCGAAAAACCGTAAAAACAGCCCTCGCACGGGGGCTGACAACGGCTGGGAGTTATTTAAACCTATGTATGCCCGACCACCGCTCCTCCACCTGGACAGACCGGAGGACTTCAATCCCGGGCAGATAGACTGGAGGATCCTTCAATCCCCAGCAGATAGACTAGAGGGCTTCATCCCCGGCAGATCGACTGGAGGGATCTTCAATCCGCCCGGCAGATCTCCTGAGAGACGAACCCATCCCCCTCCCTCCTCATCTCGCAGACGATCCTGCCGTCGACGAGCCGGAGGATTCGGTCGGTCTTCTCCGCCATGTCCATGTCGTGGGTGACCAGGATGAAGGTCTGGTTCATCTGGCGGTTGAGCTTTCGCAACAGCTCGTAGATCATGTCCGAGCTCTTGGTGTCCAGGTTTCCCGTCGGCTCATCCCCGATGACGATGGAGGGGTGACCCGCTAAGGCCCTGGCCACCGCCACCCTCTGGTTCTGGCCGCCGGAGAGCTGGTTGGGCTTGTTGTTCAGCCGCTCGCCTAGACCCACCTCCTCGAGGAGCCCGATAGCCCGTTCCCGCGCCTCCTTCCTGTCCATCCCGGCGATGAGAAGGGGCATCATCACGTTCTCCACTGCGTTGAACTCGGGGAGGAGGTGATGAAACTGAAAGATGAAACCCAGCTCCTTGTTCCTCAGCCTCGCCCTCTCCTCGGGGCTGGCCCTGGTGATGTTCTGGCCCTTGAGCACGATCTCCCCGCTGGTGGGGGTGTCCAACAGGCCGATCATGTTCAGGAGGGTCGACTTGCCGCTGCCGCTGGGCCCCACGATGGAGAGGACCTCCCCCTCTTCGATGGTCAGGTCGACGTCGTCCAAGGCCACCAGCTCCACCCCGTCGCCGTAGA
>DAINAQ010000171.1:0-2411 GCA_036733325.1 Methanothrix sp. | reverse complement strand
GCTCCAGCACCACGATGTTTCCCCTCTTGACCTTGCTCAGTATGAGCCGGATCTTCTCCATGGAGGACATGGACTCCAGCCTCTCGGCCGAGATCAGATCCATCTGTACTTCCCGCATCATCTCACCCAAAGTGCCTCGCTATGGCCTCATACAGCTCATCGATGTTCGATCCTTCCAGGGCGGAGATGGGGACTAGGGGGTGTTGGGGGAAGGCCGACTTGATCCTGGAAGGAGAGGCCTTGGGCAGATCCATCTTGTTGGCCACGATCAAGAGGGGCAGCTTTCTTGCCTCCATATTTCCCACCACCGTCACGTTCACCTGTGTATAGGGGTCCTCTGTGGAGTCCATCACCAGAAGGATGCCGTCCAGGTCTTCCAGCCACTTTATGGCCTCGATGACCCCCTCCGTCGCCTCCTTGGCTCTCCTCTTGGCTTCCTCCTCCTCCAGACCGTAAGCCATGAACTCCCTGAAATCGATCTTGGTGGCCATCCCCGGCGTGTCAACAATGTCCAGCTCCACGCTGGATCCGTTGGCGTTGATCACCACGCCGTCGGTCCTCATGGCCCTCCTCGTCTCGTGAGGGATGTTGGAGACTCCGCCGACCTCCATCCCGCTCCAGTCCCTCACGATCCTGTTGGCGAGGGTGGTCTTTCCGGCGTTGGGCGGCCCGTATATGCCAATTCTGGCCCTTTTTTTGCGGAAGATCCCCCTTATCCAGACGGCAAAGTTCATCCTTAGACTTCTGATGACTCTCATGCCCAATCCTCTTGATGGAAGATGATCATGTATGTACTAATAATTTTCCACCGCTTTTTTTATAGTCATCGATCCTATGTTATTGACTCGATCCTGCGGAATTTCGATAGCTTCTGATCTTCCTGACCGGTTTTCGCCCCGGAAGATGGACGAAGATGCCCATGGTCTCGACTTTTGAGATGAGATGGATAGGCGACCGCCCGAATGCTCAGACTGCTCCATGAGAAAGCGATGCTCTGAATGCCGGGGAACGGATATCTCCGGCGAGGGATGGGCCGAAAGAGAAAGAGTCCCGGTTCGGAAAGGGGAGGCCGTCGCCCCTCTCTACGAGGGCCTCCCTCCACTTGCCTCAAGGCTGGAACCCGCCCTCAAGGGCTGAGGTGCTGAGCTTGGGCCGGACAGTCAGACCTAAGAGCCTCAAACTCCCCTGAACTTCGGATATCCTTCCAAATCTCCTTCAGAGACCGCTCGCGAACGTCTCCAACGACCTCGCCGATGTAGGGGCAGGCCCTCACCTTGCCGTCTACGCCCACGTGAAGCCAGCGGCGTCCCGCCATGCATCCCAGCATCTGACCCTCGAAATAGGTGCTGGCAAAGACCCTGGGTCCGCCCGGAGTGCGGTTCACCTTCTTGTAGAAGCGGAGTATCGTCTCCCGGTCTATGGTGGTGAGCTGCTCCTCGGGAGATCTGGGCATCCCCTCCCAGATCGAAAACTCATGGACTCCAAGCTCAGCCGCCAGGTCGTAGAGGTCGAAGATCTCCGAGACCCCGTCCCCCTTGACGTGGGTGGACATGGTGACCAGAAGGCCCGAGTCCAGAGCCATCTTGATGGCAGCGATCGCCTTCTCGTGAGCTCCAGAAACGCCTCGGATCCGGTCGTGGACCGCGGGATCGGTGCTGTAGACCCCGATGAGGATGTTGTACAGGCCGGCTTCCTTCAGCTTTCGAGCCGTCTCCGGGGTCATCTCCAGTCCCGGGGTGAAGAGGTTGACCACCGCTCGCTCCGAATCGACGTGACGGATCAGCTCGAAGACGTCCTCCCGGAGGAGGGGGTCCCCCTCGGTGAAGGTGATGATGCAGGCTCCGAGGTCCAGGGCCTCGTCGACGATCTTCTCCATCTCAGCGGTTGAAAGCTCGCCCTCGCCTTCTTTGATCAGGCAGTGGTCGCAATCGCAGCCGCATTTCCTGGTGACCTCGATGCTCACGGTCTGGGGGACGAACCTGCCGATGGCGATCTTGGCCTCGCTCAAGACGAGCCTCTTGAAGGGGCCGCTGGGGATGGGCGGAAGCCAGGTGGACGCGACTACGTCGTTCTCCCTCACCAGGGCGGGCTTCTCCTCGGCCAGCCTCTGATTGATCCTGTTCAGAGCCGGCTGGACCAGCACCGAGATCGCTCCTCGGGCCAGGAGCATTCTCCGATCCTGGTCGTAGTCCACCGTCAGGGCGGTGGTCTTCAGTAGAGGGGTCATTGAAAGGCCCATCTCGGCCGAGAAGTTATAGAGTTATCGATCGTCCGAGCCATAGAGTTAAAATAACTGATCGCCGAGTAGGCCCCGGTGATATTGAATTGTCGGATGTTGTAGTCCTCGCCTACTCCGGAGGCCTCGATACGTCGGTCTGCATCCCCCTCCTCCGGGAGCATTACGGCTTTGA
>DAINAQ010000170.1:0-2425 GCA_036733325.1 Methanothrix sp. | reverse complement strand
TGAGGATGACCCGCTCCGCCCCGCCGAGGGCGGCCACGAGGCCCAGGGTCCCGGGTCCGCAGAGGACGTCGGCGATTGTGGTCAACTTGCCCCGGAAGTACAGCTCCTCCAGGATCTTCATCTTGGGTGCGCTCTGTCTGGGAAACTCGACGTGGATCTTTGACTGATGCTTGTAGATCACCAGCTCGCCGATGAGCGAGGATACGACGTCGCAGCGGAGGTCCGAGCCCGCCAGAAGCTCCCAGCGGGTGGGCGCCGCCCGGAGGTCTGCGACGCCGGGGACGCCGCCGCCCCGGATGACGCCCTTGACTTCCGGGACCTGGGCGATTATATCGGCGGCGGCCTCTTTTGTCAGGCCCTCGCCGACCAGGATGAGCTCATCTGGCCCCAGCCTCGGCGGGTAGGCCAGAGGGTAGCCCACCTCCACCAGGGGCCAGCCGATGGAGCGGAGGGGGTCGGTCCGGCGCCGGAGGCCGTGGTCCACCAGGACCTCCATCGCCTCCACCATCACCAGGTCCAGGGGCGCTTTGCCACAGCCGGAACACCGTTTCCGGCGACCTTCCATCGCGGCCTGTTCGGAAAAGCTCGCAGCCTTATCGAGGGCGGGCTCCGTCGGGCATCTCGGGCAGGCCATGTAAAGCGCATCCAGGCGGGCCAAAACCTCTTCTGCCGGCCTGATCGCCTCAACCGTTTGGGGCTTGCTGACCATGAAATCCCTTAGCAAGGGGTCTCTATTTCAGCCTTTCCCGGCCCATTTTGGGAGCATTTCGGGACCATTTATGGAGCGGTTCGTAGAAAGATTTGTAAACAAAAAAGACGCTCCCCCTGGGGAGGAGGTTTTTGAAGATGGCACAGCGAGGGATTAGGGAATACGACGCCAAGAAGATGCTGGCAGAGCGTCTTCCCCATTACGTACCTGATTTCGATTATGACGGTCAGATCGTCCTTGTCACCCCAGAAACCGACCTGGAGGTGGTGGCGGTCGAATGCCCCTGGGTCAAGAAGAAGAGGCTGGTGGTCAAACCCGACCAGCTATTCGGCAAGAGGGGGGCCCACGGCCTGATCCTCCTCGACGCCACCTGGGACCAGGCCCGCGAGTACATCGAGGAGAGGATGAACAGGGAGACCCTGGTGGGAACCGTCGTCGGTACCCTGAACAGCTTCCTCATCGAGCCCTTCGTCCCCCACGACCAGAAGTACGAGCTCTACGTGGCCATAAAATCCGACTACGGCCGGGACGTCATCTACTTCTCCCCCCGGGGCGGGGTCGAGATCGAGGCGAACTGGGAGACGGTCACCGAGATCCCCGTGGATGTCCTGGCCGATCCCGAGAAGCTCGACCTCAAATCCAAGCTTCCCGCGGACCTCGGCGGCAGACGTAAGCCCGTCGCCGACTTCATCAAGGGGCTCTACCGGCTCTACCGAGACCTGGGCTTCGCCTACCTGGAGATCAACCCCTTCGTCTTCCACGAAGGCAAGATAATCCCCCTGGACCTGGTGGCCAGGCTGGACGACGCCGAGAGCTTCTGGCAGAGGGGGAGCTGGAAGGGCCTGGAGTTTCCCGAGCCCTTCGGACGGGCCATGACAAAAGAGGAGGCGCACATCAAGGAGATCGACTCCCGGACCGGAGCCTCCCTCAAGCTCACCATCCTGAACCCGAAAGGAAGGGTCTGGACCATGGTGGCGGGAGGGGGGGCCAGCGTCATCTACGCCGACACCATCTGCGATCTGGGCTTCGGGGGCGAACTCGCCAACTACGGCGAGTACAGCGGCGACCCCTCCACCGAGGACACCTACGAGTACACCAAGACCGTCTTGGACCTGATGACCAGAGAGAAGGACCCGAAAGGAAGGGTCAAGTACCTGCTCATCGGCGGCGGGATCGCCAACTTCACCGACGTGGCCAAAACCTTCAAGGGGGTGGTGATGGCCCTTGAGGACTACCGGGAACGGCTGAGGGAGACGGGGGTCGAGATTTACGTCCGCAGGGGCGGTCCCAACTACGAGGAGGGGCTGCGGATCATGAGAAAGCTCGGCGAGAGGCTGGGGGTCCCCATCCACGTCTATGGCCCCGAGACCCACATGACCAGGATCGTCTCCATGGCCCTGGGAGGAGGAGAGTGATGACGATGAAGGACTACAAGCTATTTGACAGGAACACCCGGGCCTTCGTCTACGGGTTTCAGACCAACGCCATCCAGAGGATGCTCGACTTCGATTACCTCTGCCGGCGGGACCGTCCCAGCGTCGCCGCCATCATCAACCCCGGCCGCTCCGGCATCCACAAGGTCTTCTGGGGTACCCGGGAGATCCTCCTCCCCATGTACGGGACGATCCCCGAGGCGGCAAAAGATCACCCCTCGGTGGACGTGGTCGTCAACTTCGCCTCCTATCGGTCCGCCTTCGACACCACCATGGAGGCCCT
>DAINAQ010000169.1:0-2450 GCA_036733325.1 Methanothrix sp. | reverse complement strand
ACTCGCCGTAGTACTTGGACATCACCTCGGGACCGGCGATGGAGAAGAAGTTGGCATTGGTCTCGTTGGCCACGGCCTTCGCGATGAGGGTCTTTCCCGTACCCGGAGAGCCGTGGAGGAGGACGCCCTTGGGAGGCTCTATCCCCAGCCTGGAGAAGACCTCGGGATGCTTCATGGGAAGCTCGATCATCTCCCTCACCCGCTGGACCTCGTTTCGGAGGCCTCCGACGTCCTCGTAGGTGATCCCCGTACTCTTCATCGACCCGAAGCCCTTGACCGGCCGGTCCAGGAGGGAGACCTCGGTCCTCTCGGTGATCACCACCACCCCCTCGGGGTCGGTGTCCGCCACCACCAGGGGCACCGCCTCCATCCGGCCGATGAAGGGGTGGCCCGAGGTGCTCATGATGGGGAGGATGTCCCCCCGAACGATGGGGCGCTTGAGGGTCTGCCGCTTGATCTGCTCGGCGGCGTCCTCGCCGTAGTAGGTGTGAGCGCCCGAAGGCGGAGAGAGGACCACCCGAAGGGCTTCAGCCTCCTTCGCCTTCCTGATCTTGACCCGGTCCCCTATGCTCACCCCCACGTTGTGCCTGATGAAGCCGTCTATCCTGATGTAGTCCTGGCTCCAGTCCTGCCGGTCGGCGCGCCAGACCTTGGCGGCGGAGATCCTCCTCCCCTCGATCTCGATGATGTCTCCGGGCGATAGCCGGAGAGTCAGGAGGGCGTTGGGGTCGAGCCTGGCGATCCCTCGGGCCGAGTCGTTGGGGTACGCCTTGGCCACCTTGAGCTGAATCTCTTTCACGTCTCACACCTTGGCTGATGATGGGGCTATATCGATTTAAGGCTATCCAGATCGATAATACATGGTAAATTGAGACTGTATTATATTTGACGCTTTTGGCCCCTTTGGGACGGAAGGTTGAACCGGGGAGTCCGGCGGGACTTTTCGATCCTTCCTCCGACAAATTTTGATCTCCTCGGGAGGCTCTTCGCCAATTTGGGACGGATGTCCGTCATCCTGGTTTGATCGACCCCCCGAATTGGCCCACCATCTAAACCCTTTTAATCCTCCTCGACATATCCCCTTCTGGTGAGCTCGTTTGGAGAGAGAATGGGAGATAGACGTATCGGTCTCGGACATCGGCTCGATCTTCACCCTCCTCGGCATAGCCGTCACCTCGGCGGTGATCGGGGCGGCGGAGATCGCCTACACCATGCTCTGGATCACCTCCGCCTACGAGAGGAACGGCAAGGACTTCTTTTTAGATCTCTTATACGCCACCAGCTACACCTGGACGGCGGAGTACGTCATCCTGGCGGGGTCGGTGATCCTGGTCTCGGCGATCGTATTCTTTGCGACCATGAGCGCATCCCTGGTCTATCTCAACCTTCTCTCCACCAAAAAGAGAAGGCTGAACTTGAACCCCCTCTTCGGCCTCTTCTTTTTGGGGCTCTTATTGCTCGTAGTTACCCTCCTCTCGGCGATAATGCTCAGGTACTCTTGAGGTGATGGCTTTGCGGATATCAGGCGTGATACGGGAAAGGAGATCGTCCCCGGAAAAGGATTCGGATAGGGCCTCTCCAAGGGATTATGAAGCGACTTCCGAAAAGTCCGCAAATCTGAGCTCAGCCCCCCGAAGAGAGGGCTCGAAAGCTCCAGATGGGGAGAGGGCTCTGGCGTCGAGGGATCAGGAGGGCCCGGCGGGAGGGGCCTTCTCCCTCACTCAGGCTCGGTCCAAGCGGCTCCTCTACCCCTTCACCGCCATCGTCGGCCAGGAGAAGATGTTGAGAGCCCTGATCCTCAACGCCATCAACCCCTCCATCGGGGGGGTACTGATCCGGGGGCAGAAGGGGACGGCCAAGTCCACCGCCGTCCGGGGCCTCGCCGAGGTGCTGCCGGGGATCGAGGTGGTGGTGGGCTGCCGCTTTGGCTGCGACCCGGGGGACGAGGAGAAGCTCTGCTGGGAGTGCGCCGAGAGGCTGGCTGGTGGCGTCCTCCCCACGGAGGTGAGGCCGATGAGGGTGGTCGATCTGCCCGTCGGCGCCACCGAGGACCGGGTGGTGGGGTCCCTGGACATGGAGCGGGCCCTCAGAGGCGAGGGGAGGGCCTTCGAGCCGGGGATCCTGGCGGAGGCGAACCGGGGCATCCTCTACGTCGACGAGATCAACCTCCTCGACGACTACGTCGTCGACGCCCTCCTCGACGCCGCCGCCATGGGGATGAACGTCGTGGAGCGGGAGGGGGTGAGTGCCAGCCACCCCGCCAGCTTCATCATCGTCGGGTCCATGAACCCGGAGGAGGGAGAGCTTCGACCCCAGCTTCTGGACAGGATCGCCCTCCAGGTGGAGGTGGAGGGGATATCCGACGTCGAGCAGAGGGTGGAGATCATCGAGCGGAGGGGTGCCTTCGAGGCGGACCCAGGCAAGTTCAGAGAGGAGTTCGTCGCCGAGAA
>DAINAQ010000168.1:0-2450 GCA_036733325.1 Methanothrix sp. | reverse complement strand
CGACGACGGGACCGCCTGGGAGGTGGGGTGCCACTACGCCCTCTTCGGCAAGAGGGCGATCGGGATCAGGACCGATTCGAGGAAGGCCGGCGAGACCCCGGAGTCGAAGGTGAACCTGATGGTGGAGCTCTCCTCCAGGGCCGTGGTGAGGGACCTTGAGGGTCTCCTCCGGGAGCTGGGAGCCGTCCTGGCGGAGATTGGGAAATGATCTCTGGGCCCAAACCGGCGAGATGACCAGGTCAACCCCCATCTTGAACCAGCCCCTCCTCCTGGTGGAGGGGGAGCTGAGGGTGCTGGTGGCGGCCGACCTTCACCTAGGAATCGAGCACCAGCTCTGGCTGGGAGGGGCGAGCGTCCCCAGCCAGACCGAGAAGATGCTCTCGGATCTCAAGTCGAGGGTCCAAGAGGTCGGACCCGACCGGCTCATCCTTCTGGGGGACCTCAAGCACAACCTGCCCTGGACCAGCTTTCAGGAGAAGAGCGAGGTCCCCTCATTTCTGAGATCCCTATCCGAGATCGTCAGGGTCGAGGTGGTGGCTGGAAACCACGACATCGGCCTCTTCGACCTCGCGCCCCCCGATGTGGCCATCCATCCGGCTTCGGGGCTGGTCCTCGACGCCGTGGGCTACTTTCACGGCCACACCTGGCCTAGCCCCGAGATCTTCGAGGCGGAGGAGGTTGTGGCATCCCACCTTCATCCTGCGGTCAGGCTCGCCGACCGCCTCGGCTCCGCCCCTCCGGAGAGGGCCTGGGTGAGAACGCCCCTTTCCGGGAAGGCCCTCGCGGAGGAGTACGGCCGAGATCTCAGAAGCTCCCAGATGACCATCGTTCCCGCCTACAACCCCCTCTGCGGAGGCTACCCCCTCGACGCAGCGTCCAGGGAGGATCGAGGACCCCTGCCCAGGATGGCCCGCCTCGATCGGGCTCGGATCTACCTTCTGGACGGAACCGACCTCGGCAGGCTGGACCGGATCAGGGATCTCCAGGCAGAGAGGACTAGGCGGACCCGCTGAAAACGGTTATATCTCCGACGGGCTGAAAGCGGCTCATGGAAGATAGAGAGAGGCTTCTGGAGCTTTTGAGGGAAAGGGCCCTTCGGGTGGGACGGATCGTCCTCTCCTCGGGGAAGGTGAGCGACTACTACGTCGACGCCCGGGAGGTGGTCCTCCACCCGGAGGGGGCTTACCTCACCGGAAGGCTCCTCCTGGGTATGATCGATCCTGGAGCGGTCGCCGTCGCCGGGATGACCCTGGGCGCAGACCCCATCGTGACCTCGATATCCGTAGTCGGCCACCTCCAGGGAAGAGAGCTCTCCGCCCTGATCATAAGAAAGGAGCCTAAAAAGCATGGGACGGGGAAGTTCGTAGAAGGGCCTGCCCTTCCCCGGGGATCGAAGGTGGCGGTGGTCGACGACGTGGTCACCACCGGGTCGTCCCTGGAGAAGTCGATCGAGCGGCTCCGGGCCGAGGGCTACGACCCGGTCCAGGTGGTGGCCATCCTCGACCGGGAGGAGGGAGGAAGCGAGAGGCTAGAAGCTCTTGGGTATCGCCTCAGATCGATCTTCACCCGGGCCGACCTTCTGGACAAAAGATGAGGGGCTAGCTCACGTTCAGCTGCCTGCCCATTCTATCGCCGCAGACGATCTGACGGGATCTGCCCTCAATGTCGGTATATGTCACCTGAGAAGCAACGGCATAGAGGCCGGGCCTCTCTCCCATCACCGGATAGTTGACGGCCGCCGAACTTCCCGGCATGATGTTCATCGACTGGATTCCAGGGTTCAAAACCACAAGCCCTTCTCTCGCCGGTCCCGGGACAACGCTCACCTCCAGTTCGGACTCGCCGGTGTTGGTGAGGCTGAGCATCACCAATACATCTTCCCCCACACCCGCTTGGTAGCGGTCAAGCTGCTGTTCTACGTGGATCCCCACCATGGCGAAGACCAGAAGGACCGGCACCAATAGACACGCCTTCATTAATCCCAGGTTGGGCAGGATCGGCATTTAAAGGTAGCTTTCATATAAGAGCTACGTGACACCTCCGCGCGCCCTTTTCAACCCCCTGCGGGTCAGGATCGGATACAAAAATACTTATCGTGGCGAAGCCACGAATACCTCCGATGGACGTTTCGTACTCGGTCTGGCGCGAGGTCGCAGCGGATAGGCTGGAGCTGGCCGGAGATAGCTTCACTTTTCTCTTCGACCGGCGTTACTCGAATCGGCTGAACAGGATGAGCCGGGTATTCTTCGAGGCTTACGCAAAGGCGACCTCTGAGGTCTCGGCCGAGGAGGACAGGTTCCCGAGCCTCAGCGAGATCGAGTCCAGGATGGAGAGCGGCGCCATCTACGCCTACAAGGACCGGCTGATGAGGTCCACGGGGTTCTTCGAGGAGGTTAAGATCTCGGGGATATCCTATCTCATCCCCAGGGCGAGGCGTTTCGTCGACGAGA
>DAINAQ010000167.1:0-2451 GCA_036733325.1 Methanothrix sp. | reverse complement strand
GAGTGCCGATGTAGGCCTGATCGTCGGTGGAGGAGAAGGGCTTGAAGACGGAGAGTCTGGCGATGGCATCCTCGGCCGGCTCCTCGCCGATGTTCTTGTAGGTGACGGTGATGACCCCGTCCTTCTCGCCTCCGTGAAGCTCGGCCCCGGCGTCGGTGATCTCGAAGTTCGCCTCCTCCTTGACCGCCACGGGGATGGTGATCGTCTGGTTGGCCGTCTGGTACCAGTAAGAGGACACGAAGCCCCGCAGGCCGATCTCAGGGTCCAGCTCCTCAGCGTCCACCTCGGCGTTGTACTGGTAGTCGTAAGTTAAGTCCAGCTCGAGGGGATACTCCCCGGCGGGGGCGCGGCTTGATATCTTGATGGAGAACTCCATCGGATCTTTCGCCCTCTCCCCGGACCTCAGGGCCTCGATCACCTGGTCGCCGGACGTCACCTCGACCAGGTCGCTCTCGGAGCGGAGGGTTCCGGTGATCCCCAGGGCCGTGGTCCGCTCTCCCTCGTAGTCCAGCTCCCGGTCTGCCAGGGCCTGCTCCATCTTGGTATCGGCCCTCTTGTCGGCTTCAAAGCCCATGATCCTTCCGTGGTTGGTGAGGTCGACGCGGAGAGTGACGGTCTCGCCCCGCTCAAACTCGCTCGTTCCCGCCAGGCTCGCATCGAGCTGGGGCGATCCGGAGGTCGTCCAGTAGTTGTCCAGAGATACCGAAGGTATGTAGTTGTCAGAGGCCCCGGCCGAAACCTGGCTGAGGGCGATGAACAGAAATGTGGCCATCAGGCCGAAATCGACTATCCTTCTCAATCCTTCAACCTCCTTATGGAAATAACGAGCAAGTTTGAGGCTCTGGTTTTCACTTCGGCTTTGTGTCTCCTCCAGTACTCGAGCCTGATCAGAAGCACCGGAAATACGGTGAAGGTGGCGAACAAGGCCAATAGCACCGAAAGCACGGTTATCGTTCCAAAGCTGCTGTTCATGGGGAAAGGCGACGCTATGAGAGCGGAGAATCCGAAGACGGTGGTGAGCCCGGAGGCGACTATGGCGGGTCCGATGCTTCCCGTCGCCTTGAAGAGCGCCTTCATGGTGTCGTCGGTCTTCTTCTTCTCCTCGTAGAACCGCTCCATGGTCAGAATGGCGTACTCCGACCCCACCCCCAGGATCAACGCTCCCAGGGTGGCAGTCATGGGGTTGTACTTCATTCCGGTGAGGTACATCAACCCCCCCATCCAGCCTATGACCATGGTCATGGGGAGGATGGGCAGGATCGCCTTGATCGGGTCTCTATAAATAAGCAGAAGTATGGAGAATATTAAAACCAGGCCCAGAAGCGTCATCTCTCTTCTGCCGGTGGTGAGAGCGTCGATCACCAGGTTCATCACCGTCATCTCTCCGGTCTGGATGGCAGATATCCCGGGAGGCGGCTCAAACCAGATCAGGTCCTTTTTGACCTCATTTTGGAGCCGTTCAATCCCCACCTGGCCGATGTTGTCGAAGGCCTGGCCGATGTCCAGGATGATCTGGGCGGTGTCATGACCGTCGACGTACTGGTACATGACCTCTTCGGGTATCCGGTCCAGAACCGTCTCCACCTCGGACCCGTCCTCGGGAATTACGCCGCCGTTGTAGCTCTTGACGATGGTGGCGAGGCTCGAAGCCCCGTATACCTTATCTCTCGACTTCACCACATAATCGCCAAACTCGTCCATCCATTTCAGGGTTTCAGGGTCGGTCACATCTCCCTGGACGATGATGTTGAGCTGGTCGGTTCCGCCGAAGATATCGCTGAGATGGCGGAACTGGTTGAGGGGTGGAAGATCCTGAGGGATGAACTCCTTGAAATCGGTCTCGATCGGTACCTGGCTGTCGGCGTACTGGCCCACCGCGGTGAGGACAGTCGCCAGCACCAGCACGGCCTTCCAGCGATGAAGGAAGAAGGCCGCCTGCCTCACCACCAGGGGGGTTATGGGGGATTTCTTCTCCCGTCTACCTTCGCCGTTCCTGCCGTTTCTGTTGGTCCTGCCCCTCTCCATCTGGTAGAGTACAGTCACTCCCACAAAGAGGGATGAGATGTAGCACATGATGATGCCGATCAGGCAGAGGAGACCGAAGTCCTGGATCATGGGGACGGAGGATGAGAAGAGGGAGAAGAAGCCGGCTCCGGTTATGATCAGGGCGATCAATACGGCGGGTGCGGTGTGGGCCACCGTGTCTATCGCGGCGGAGGCGATCGACTCGCCCCGCTGGAACTCCTCCTCAATCCGGTTCTGAAACTGGATGGCGTAATCGATACCCAGGCCGATGAGAATGGGGAATGCAGCCATGGAAACCATGGTCAGGGGGACCTTCAGGAATCCCATCATCCCAAAGGTCCAGATTATCCCCAAAAAGACGATGGGAAGCGGCAGAAGTGGGAGGTGAACGTGCCTGAAGACGAGCAAGAGGGCCACCACCATCAA
>DAINAQ010000166.1:0-2462 GCA_036733325.1 Methanothrix sp. | reverse complement strand
GTATATTCCACTCTGCACCTCAATCACATCGCCATCTTGGGCCGCATCAATGGCAGCCTGGATGCTGGTGTAATCTGCGGGAACGGATATAACAGCCATCGATGAGGTCGAGGAGATCAGTAGCGCCATAAGTACAAAGGTGAGCTTTAATTGAATGCTTGTCATAAGCTCCCATTCTCTAAAGTTTTCATATAAAGACTTTTGGATAAAGTTCGGGTTTGATGGTTCATATGAAACGGATTTTTAGGTCAAAAGACTTCTTCCTGCCCAGTTGCCTTCCTAGAATAGATCCTTTCAGCTTCAGAAGAAGGAAGCTGTTTTTTCTTCTTCCCCTACGGCAGCTCCGGCCCGCCCCGGCTGTATCCCACCTTATCCAGAAAAGCCAGCGCGTCGAAGTCGGCGAGGCTCTTCGGCGTCAGCGGGAAATATGTCGGGTTCTTCGCGCTCCCCGACCGGATCGGGAGGGCTTCGATCTCCGTAGACGAAAGCCCCCGGCCCCTGTGAGTCGGGATTAAGACCCCCAGCCCTGAAGCCGCAGCGGCGAGCCTCGCCTCCAGGGTCCCGAATTCTGGCTCGACGATGCCGTTCTCATCGGAGACGCCGACGGCCGTTCCGATCGCCGCGTAGCGGGGGCCGAAGATCTCGGAGAGGTGAGCGCCCGCCGGCCACCATCGGAGGAGGTCGGCTCCCAGCTGCCACTCGGCCTTGCTGCGCCGGAGGTGGCTGTTGTGGGCATAGATCAGCACCTTTCCTCGGCCGCGTTCACGGGAGACGATGTACTCAAGGTTCTCCGCCATCATCGCATCCCGAAGGCCAAGGGCGAGGACGATCCGGTCGGGCGAATCCCGGGCCAGGACGGCATGATAGTTCAGAAGCTGCCGGGCGACCCTGGCATAATGGAAGGCTTCCTGATAGCTGCTCACGCCGCCCCTGGCTGCGAGCTCCGGACGCCGGACCAAAAGCTCCGATATTATCTCCTCCGTCTCGATCCGGAGCGCCGTCGCCTCAGGCGTCAGGCCCACCGATTGGGATGGGTCATGGCGGCCGGATTCTCCCAGTCCGAATCCCGGCCGAGGAGCGAGTCGATCCGCTCGCGACGCGCCCGGCCGCCGGGGCCGTCGATCGATTCGAGGTAGTCGAGGACGAAATGGAGGACGCGGCTCGGACTGTCGCTGAAGGTCATCTCCGTCGGGCTGTCGAAGCCGTAAAAATGGAGCTTTACTTTATGTGTGGGATCGGCGTTGTACGCCCTCATCCACTCCACCAGCTCCCGATTCGCCTCAAGGCTGCCGAAGCCGTGGCTGAACCCTGCCTCCCGGACGGCGTCGTAGGATTTGGGGCCGCGGCCTTTGACGTAATCGTTCACAGCCCTTCCCCGCGGGAAGCTGCTCTCGATGGCGATGGCGCTGTAGCCATGCCTCTCCACCAATCGCCAGAAGAGCCGGTTTCGCAGGAGGAGGATCTCCTCGCCGCCGTGGAGCGCCTCGCCAAAGCCGAGGAGCTCAACCGAGGGGTCGAGGGAGGCGATGAGCCTGTCGATGGCGACGTTGAGGGTCTCGGGCGAATCGAGGGAGAAGGGGATCGCATCGCTGGAAATCCAATCATAGAGGGTGGCACGAATCATGGCGGTGGGGTATTCTCCTCAATTCGGAAAGAATATATAAAAATAGAATGCGGCCCCGAGCCCCTCCCGGCCCGGAGCCTTGCCTTCCATTCCACCTTTTCCTTCTCTTCTCCTCTCCTCGACCTTCACTCGATGAAGATCGCGGGCCGCCCCGGCTCTGCGTTCCTGCTCTTGCCCATGGGGTCCTCGCCGGGCTCGTCCGCGGAGAGGACATCGACCGGGCAGCCGAAGGTCTTCTCCAGGTACCTCCGCTCCCGAGAAAGGGTCGCAAGCTCGTCTATCTGGAGGGGGTCGGCGTTGAGGGCGTGAGCCCCCTTCATCAGCCTCTGAGCGTACTTGGGCGCCTCCTTCTTGTGGGCCGCCACTTCGGGGAGGGCCATCGCCGTCTTCATGATCGATCCGACGTCCAGGCTTCCCGCCTCCTTCTGGTCCAGGGCCGCCTTCAGCATCGCCCTCTTCCAGGATGGGGTGGTGAAGAGGGTGATCTTACCAGGCTGCTTGCTTGTGACCCTGATGATCTCCTCGACGTCGGAGAGGGTCCTCTCCAGGAGGTCCTCAGCCATCTCCGCCCCGAGGTCGATCTTCTCGGGGTCCGCCTCGGGCCAGCGGGCCCGGGAGATGAAGGCGTCCTTCCCGAATGCTCTGGCATTCTGGCCGGCCATCTCCTCCCAGATCTCCTCGCAGACGTGCGGGGTGAAGGGCGCCATCAACCTCACCCAGACGTCCAGCACCGAACGGAGACGGTTTTTGCCGCCCCGCCTCTGATACCAGCGGAGGTCGTTGATCATGTGGTAGAAGGCGCTCTGGACCGCCCGGCGGGTCTGGACCGCCTCCAGCG
>DAINAQ010000165.1:0-2483 GCA_036733325.1 Methanothrix sp. | reverse complement strand
CTCCATCCGGTTCACGGCCTCGGTGATCCTCTCGGTGGGCTGGGTGACCGAGAACCTCACGTAACCCTCGCCATAGTCGCCGAACCCGACGCCTGGAGTGGCCACGATCCCGAGCCTGTCGATCAGCTTTCTGGTGTACTCCTTGGACCTGCCCCCGGTCCAGGCCCAGAGGTAGAAGGTGGCCTCGGGCTTCTCCACCTCCAGGCCGATCTTCTTCAGGCCCTGGTAAAGAAGCTCGACCCTCTCCCTGTAGGTCTCCCTCATCCCGGCGGCTATCTTTTGGGAGTTTTTGAGGGCCACGATCCCGGCTTCCTGGACGGCGCCAAAGTTGCCGGAGTCGATGTTGCTCTTGACATTTCCGATTCCTTTGATGATCTCGGAGTTTCCGACCACAAATCCCACCCTCCAGCCGGTCATGTTGCAGGTCTTGGAGAGGGAGTGAAACTCGACGGCCACCTCTCGGGCCCCCTCCACCTCCAGGATCGATGGGGGCCTCTTCTCGCCGAAGTAGACCTCGGAGTAGGGATTGTCGTGGAGAACGACCAGGTTGTTGTCGGCGGCGAAGTCGACGAGCTTTTTGAAGAAGGCGACGTCGGCACATGCTCCGGTGGGGTTGTTGGGGTAGTTGAGGAAGATCAGCCTGGACTTTCGAGCCTGGTCGGAGGTCACCGCGTCAAGATCCGGAAGGAATCCCCGCTCCCTCTTCAGGGGGAGGATGACGGGGGTCCCCCCGGCAAACTCCACCGCGGTCTTGTAGACGGGGTAGGCGGGGTCGGGGATGAGGGCCAGGTTTCCCGGGTTCAGGAAGGCCAGAGGCGCGTGGGCGATCCCCTCTTTGGACCCGATGAGGGCCAGAACCTCAGATTCGGGGTCGAGGTCGACCCCGAAGGTCTGCTGGTACCAGTCGGCGACGGCCGTCCGAAACTCGATCTTCCCCTCGTAGGAGGGGTACTGGTGGTTGTCGGGGTCCTTAGCAGCCTTGCAGAGGGCATCGATAATTATTTGGGGAGTTGGCAGGTCAGGGTCGCCGACGCCCAGATCGACGACGTCCACCCCCTTCTTCCGGGCCGCAAGCTTCGCCCTGTCGATGGCTGCGAAGGGGTATGGTGGGAGGGATTTTATCCGATCAGAGTACATGAAATATTATCTCCATCAGCAGTATACATCCGCGACGGCGCCCCTGCCGGGATCGGACCAGGATTTCGGGGCGGCGTGGCTTCGCGAGATAGTAGCTGTCACGTTGTATATAAGAGTAGAGGAGTAGATGATCGAGATCGAAGACCTGACCTCCTGGCTTCCCCGGGAGGTGGTGGAACTTTATCAGAATGAGGGGATAAGAGAGCTCTATCCGCCCCAGTCCGAGGCGGTGGAGAGGGGTCTCCTCGAGGGGAAGAGCATGCTCGTCTCTGTCCCCACGGCCGCCGGAAAGACCATGCTGGCGGAGCTGGCGATGCTCAAGGCCGCTCTGGCCGGAGGAAGGTCCCTCTACATCGTGCCCCTGCGAGCCCTGGCCTCGGAGAAGCACGCCGCCTTCTCGCGTTTCGAGGGGCTCGGCGTCAAGGTGGGGCTCTCCAGCGGCGATATGGAGAGGCGCGACGAGTATCTGGGAAGAAATCAGATCATAGTCGCCACCTCCGAGAAGACCGACTCTCTCATCAGGAACGGGGCCCGCTGGATCCGCGACCTCTCGGTTCTGGTGGTCGACGAGATCCACCTCCTGGACTCGCCGAACCGGGGACCGACCCTGGAGATGACGATTACAAAGCTGATGAGGCTCAACCCGAAGATGCAGGTCCTGGGCCTCTCCGCGACGGTGGCCAACGCCCGGGAGGTGGCCTCCTGGCTTTCAGCGGACCTGGTCGAGAGCCGCTGGCGGCCGGTGGAGCTGAAGGAGGGGGTGATCTGCGACGGCGTCCTTCACTTTCCGGGGGAGACGGTCCCCATCCCCTCGCACAGGGACGACCTCGTAGATCTGGTCTGTGACACCATGGGCCAGAAAGGCCAGATCCTGATCTTCGAATCCAGCAGGCGTAACGCCGAGGCGACGGCCGCAAAGCTGGCCAGGGTCGTCTCGAAGGTAAGAGACGGTCCGAGCACGCAGGCGAGCGCAAGGGGTCGAGAGGAGGATCGTGACCCGCGCAGCAGCCGCGACAGCAGCCCGGACCGAGGGCGGCTCTATGAGAGGGTGCTGGCGACCGGCGAGAGCGAGACGGGAAAGAAGCTCGCCGAGTGCGTTCGGGGCGGGGTTGCCTTCCACCACGCGGGCCTCCTCCCCGAGCAGAGGGCGATCGTGGAGAGGGGGTTTCGGTCCGGCGAGATCAAGGTGATAGCCTCCACCCCCACCCTGGCGGCGGGGCTGAACCTCCCCGCGAGGAGAGTTCTGATAAGAAGCTACAAGCGGTACGAGGGGGCGAGGGGGATGGTGGCCATACCGGTGATGGAGTACCGTCAGATGGCGGGGAGAGCCGGAAGGCCCGGTTTGG
>DAINAQ010000164.1:0-2529 GCA_036733325.1 Methanothrix sp. | reverse complement strand
ACCAGGACCCCGAGCTGAAGGACACCATCCTCCACAAGGCCGGCTACATCATCAGAGAGGCGGTGGAGGACGCCATAAAGAGGGGAAAGAGAGCTGAGCCGAGGGACTCGGGGACCTTTTCGGGCTCCTCCAGGCCCATGACCTGTGGGTTGTAGCTCCGAGATGGCAGCTCTCTGGATAGTCTTGATATACCCAGGGATGCAGAAATGGAAAGAGAAGATTGTGACTGAGCAATATGGCCAGAGAATATTGACCAAGGAGGTTGAAGAAAATGGCAAAAGATCTTATGGAGAAGGGAGCGATCCTGCAGAGAGACAAGGAGACCTACGCCATAGCCCCTCACATCGCGGGGGGCATCATCGACCCTGCGGGGCTGAAGAGGATCGCCGAGGTGGCGGAGAAGTACAATGCAGCAGCCCTGAAGATAACCTCTGCCCAGAGGATAGCCATCGTGGGACTGAAGCCCGAGGACCTCGACGGCGCCTGGGCGGACCTGGGGATGAAGCCGGGGGCGGCCATCGGCCTCTGCGTCCGGAGCGTCAAGATCTGTCCCGGAACCACCTTCTGCAAGCGGGGGCTTCAGGACTCGGTGGGAGTCGGCCTCAAGCTGGACGAGAAGTACCACGGCATGGAGATGCCCTCCAAGTTCAAGATCGGAGTTTCGGGCTGCCCCAACTCCTGCGCCGAGCCCGCGCTGAAGGATCTGGGGCTGATGGGCACCGCCAAGGGCTGGACCATCCTGGTGGGAGGGAACGCCGCCCGCAAGCCCCGGCTGGGCCTGGTGCTGGCCGAGGCCTTGAGCGACGACCAGGCCTTCGCCCTGGTCGATAAGGTGATCGGCTACTACAAGGCCCACGCCGAGAAGAAGAGGCTGGGCGAGTTCATCGACGAGATCGGCTTTGAGAACTTCAAGAAGGCCGTCCTCTGATCCTGCGGCGGGCTTCCCCGAATGATCGATGGGAAAAAAGTCCGGAGGGAGATAAGGGAGGGAAGGTCGGGGATCACCAGACTCCGGCCACCTCCTGGCCGCAGTTCGGACACTTCCCCTCCACCACCCCGTTTCTGGCCACCCGGAAGCCGAACCGCTCCACCAGGGTCTCGCCGCAGGCGGGGCAGCTGGTGTCCTCGTCCTCGCCGGGGATGTTTCCTCCGTATACGTACTTTATCCCCGCATCCCGTCCTATCTCCGCCGCCCGCCTGATGGTCCTGGCGGGCGTGGGCGGGGCGTCCTTCAGCTTGTAGGTCGGATAGAAGGCGGTGACGTGCCAGGGCATATCGGGGCTGACCCCGGCCAGAAACTCGGCCGCCTCCCGAAGCTGCTGGTCCGAGTCGTTGTAGCCGGGGATGAGGAGGGTCGTAACTTCCACCCAGATCCCCAGGCTCCACATCAGCTGGATCGTCCTTTTTACCGGATCGAGCCTCGCCCCACAGACCTTCTTATAAAAATCGTCGTCGCCCTTGAGGTCGATGTTTATCGCATCCAGGTAGGGCTCAATCGTCCTCGTCGCCTCTTCGGTCATATACCCGTTGCTGACGAAGACGTTCTTCAACCCCCTCTCTTCGGCGAGCCTGGAGACGTCGAGGGCGTACTCGAAGAAGATAGTGGGCTCGGTGTAGGTATAGGCCACCGACTTGCAACCGGCGGCGAGGGCCTCCGCCACCACCCTCTCCGGCTCGACCGTCTCCCCGGGGATGAAATCCTTCTGGGCCGAAATCTGGGATATATCGGCATTCTGACAGTGGAGACATCTGAAGTTGCAGCCGGCGGTGGCGATGGAGTAGCTGAGGTGGCCGGGCATGAAGTGGTAGAGGGGCTTCTTCTCTATGGGATCGATGTGCATGGCCACCAGCTTTCCGTAGACCAGGGTCTGGAGGACTCCATCCCGGTTCTCCCTGACTCTGCATAGTCCCCTCTTTCCCGGCCTTATGCGGCAGAGCTGGTTACAGAGCCCGCACCTAACGTCTTCTCCTTCAAGTTTTTCATAAAATATGGCTTCCTTCATCGCGAACACCACCCACTATCGGAATGAAGATCTCGTTAAATATGTGGATATGATCCCTTATAACCGTTGTTCTTTGGGGAAAGTCGGAGCTGAAGGAAAATATTTCTGGATCTTCGATCAGGATGGCTCTCGCCCGCCTGCGAAGATGTAGAACCTGAGAGGATCTTCCGGCAGCCCCGATCTGAGGTTGACGGAATCATTCGCATCCTGGTCGGCGGTCCTGATCCAGATATCCCCGAACAGGTGAATTTCATCGTCGGGGTTGAGGAGGATCTCCTCGCCGTTGGCCATGCTGATCGTCATTTCGCCGGGATCGACCTCGGTTACCGTCATCTTCCCGTATTCGTCCCCCTCCTCGACGGCATCGGGCTCGTCGGAGATCTGCCAGATCCCGTCCACCTCGGCGAAGCCGTCGTCGCCCGTGCACAAGGCGCTCCTGAGGTGGACGGCTATGACCACCAGGTCAGAAGATCCGCCCACGCTCCTGGAGTAGATGTAGGTCTGATCCCTCAAGGTCGACCCGGAC
>DAINAQ010000163.1:0-2535 GCA_036733325.1 Methanothrix sp. | reverse complement strand
AGGGCTTCGGCTCGATGAGGGGGACGGGGATCAGCTACGAAGACGTCGGCGGCCTCCGAAACGAGGTCCAGCGGGTCCGGGAGATGATCGAGCTTCCCATGAAACACCCCGAAGTCTTCTCAAAACTGGGGATAGAGCCTCCAAAAGGCGTCCTCCTCCACGGCCCGCCGGGGACGGGAAAGACCCTGATCGCGAAGGCCGTCGCCAACGAGACGAACGCCAACTTCTTCTCCATCGCCGGTCCCGAGGTGATGTCCAAGTACTACGGCGAGTCCGAGCAGAGGCTCCGGGAGATCTTCGAGGAGGCCAACAGGAACACCCCCTCGATCATATTCATCGACGAACTCGACTCCATCGCCCCTAAGAGGGGCGATGTGACGGGCGAGGTCGAGCGGCGGGTCGTAGCCCAGCTCCTCGCCATGATGGATGGCCTCAAGGAGAGGGGTCAGGTGGTGGTGATCGGGGCCACCAACAGGATCGACGCCATCGATCCGGCATTGAGGCGGCCGGGGAGGTTCGACCGGGAGATCGAGATCGGGGTCCCTGACAGGATAGATCGGATGGAGATCCTCCAGATCCACGTCAGAAACATGCCGATAGACGAGTCGGTGAACCTCGACGACCTAGCCGACAGGACCAACGGCTTCGTCGGAGCCGACATATCCGCCCTCTGCAAGGAGGCGGCGATGAAGGTCCTCCGAAGACACCTTCCCGACATCTCCTTCGACGACGACATACCCCAAGATGTCCTCGACCAGATGTCGGTGACAGGCCAGGACTTCGAGAACGCCCTGAAAGAGATCGAGCCCTCCGCCATGAGAGAGGTCCTAGTCGAGATCTCCGACGTCAGCTGGAAGGACGTAGGCGGTATCGGCACCCTCCGCCAGGAGATCGTCGAGTCGGTGGAGTGGCCCTTGAAGCGGCCCGCCAAGTTCGAGGAGATGGGGATCAGGCCCCCGAGGGGCGTTTTGCTGTACGGCCCGCCAGGGACGGGTAAGACCCTCATCGCCAGGGCAGTTGCAAAAGAGACGAAGGCGAACTTCATCTCCGTCAAGGGCCCCCAGCTCCTCTCGAAGTGGGTCGGCGAGTCGGAGAAGGCGGTGAGGGAGGTCTTCAAAAAGGCGAGACAGGTCTCGCCGGCCATCGTATTTTTCGACGAGCTCGACGCCATAGCCCCCATGAGGGGGATGGAGGAGGGGCACAGGACGAGCGAGCGGGTGGTAAACCAGCTTCTTGCAGAGCTCGACGGCCTTGAGACCCTGAAGGACGTGGTGGTGATCGCGGCGACGAACAGGCCCGACATCATCGACCCCGCCCTCCTTCGGTCCGGCAGGTTCGATAGGCTCTTATTCGTCGGCCCACCCGACAGGGCGGGAAGGCTTGAGATCCTCAAGATCCACACAAGAAAGACGCCGAACGGCGACGACGTCAGCCTGGAGGAGCTGGCGGAGCTGACCGAAAGCTACGTGGGGTCGGACCTAGAGTCCCTCTGCAGAGAGGCGGTGATGCTGGCCCTGAGAGAGGACCCGGAGGCCGAAGAGGTGGAGATGAGACATTACCGGGAGGCTCTGAAGAGGGTGAGGCCGAGCTTCGAAGAGAACATGGTGCGGTACTACGAGCGGATCAACGAGAGGTTCAAGGGCGGTGTCAAGGTCGATCCCAGCTCCTACCTGGGGTACCGGTGAGGTGAGAAGACCATGCCCAAAATTTATGCTCGGAGCCTAGCCGGAAAGGAGATCGTGACGATGGCTGGAACTGTTTTGGGGGAGCTTGAGAACATCATCCTCGATCCGGAGACCGGAAAATTGATCGACCTTCTCGTCAAGCCCGACTCGGAGCTTGACCCCGCCAGGTACAGGAAAGATGGAAAGCTGATCCTCGTCCCCTTCTCCTCGGTCTGCGCCCTCAAGGACTACATCGTCGTCGACGAGAAGAGGGCGGAACGGTAGAAGAAGCTTTTTTACGACAATCCGGGAAAAGTTTAACTTTCCCGGAAAACCACCCGTCCTCGATGACCAGGACAATATCTCATCTCGTTGTGGTGGTCTTCGTAACGCTCGCTATCTTCGGAGCTGGTTGTATGACTAAGGACAATCAAAAGGGGACGGAGGCTGGGGGGACGAAGGTCCTCCTGGAGACGAACATGGGCGATATCACGATCCAGCTTTACGACGACATGCCCGTCACCGCGGGCAACTTCAAGAAGCTCGTAAACGACGGATTTTACGACGGTGTGATATTCCATCGGGTCATCGACGGGTTCATGATCCAGGGCGGCGATCCCACGGGGACGGGCCGCGGCGGTCCAGGCTACACGATCAAAGACGAGTTCACAGACCACAACAAAAACGACAGGGGGACGATCTCCATGGCGAACGCCGGCCCCAACACCGGCGGCAGCCAGTTCTTCATAAACCTCGTCGACAACAACTATCTGGACACGATGCATCCAGTCTTCGGCAAGGTCGTCGACGGCATGGACGTGGTGGACAGCATCGGAAAGGTGAAGACCGGGTTCGGAGACCGTCCCATCGA
>DAINAQ010000162.1:0-2539 GCA_036733325.1 Methanothrix sp. | reverse complement strand
ATAACGAGGAATTGAAATGGTTACTGGCACAGTGAAGTTCTTCAACAGAACGAAGCATTTCGGCTTTATAGCTGGAGACGACGGTACTGACTATTTTGTACACTCAAGCGGTCTGAAGCCGGGCGTATCCATAGATGAGGGAGATAAGGTCAGCTTTGAAGTGGTGGCTGGCGACAGAGGCCCCAAAGCAGAAAAGGTGGAGAAGACGAAGTAGATCCTTATTCTCAAACTGCAAATCTCAACGGAGAGGCGACCGGACACCAGTCCGGCCTATTTTTGCTTTCAACATTCTATCATTTCACCTTCTCGGTTTTCGCTTTTTGAAACAATCTCTTCGCCTTTTCTCTATCGCTTTCAGTCACCGCCTCCTTTTCCTCCTGGTCGCCCAGTACTCGATCTTTGCCCACCCTCAGCTCCGCCTCTTCTGTTTTCTCCTCAGGCGCCTCTTCACCCAGCGGATCATCTGGCCGACGAAGACCGCGGGCGAGGTCCTTTTGCCGTCGATCTCGACCTTGCCCGCCCGGATCGCTCCGATGACGTCGCTTCCGTCTTCGAGATGGACGATGGTGACCCCCAGGCCCACCGCGTCGGCCACGTGGGCGTCGCTTCCCGCCACCATGGGAAGCCCCAGCTTCCCAGCCTTCCTCCCGGCCCAGAGGTTTGCGATACCCAGGATGTACTTGGAGTTGTAGACCTCCACTGCGTCGCAATCCGGTATCCTGAACATGGCATGCCTGAAGAGGTGGTAGGGATGGGAGACGATGGCGATCCCCCCCCGGCGGTGGATGAAGTCGATCGTCTCCTCGGGGCTTCGCCCCCTCGGCGGAAGCTCTCTTATCCCCAGGGCCAGAAGATGGCCGTCGGAGGTGGAGACCTCGACCCCCGGGATCAGCAGAAGGTCCAGCGCCCTATCCTCCACCATCTCCTGGGCATGGAGGGATCCCTCCAGGGTGTCGTGGTCGGTGATGGCGATGCCGTCGAGGCCTTTTTCCGCTGCGGCCGCCAGGATCTCTTCGATCCCGTCTCTGCCGTCCGAGAAGCTCGAATGGACGTGAAGGTCGAGTCGGAGGGGACGGGATCTGCTCTCGCTCTGTGAGCGGCTCGCATCCTGGTCACTCGCCTTCCTGCGACCTTCCCCCTCGCTCTCTTCTTCCCGTCCCAGCTTCAGACCTCCCTGGGGTCTGCGATCTTCCCCTCCAGGGCCGTCGCCGCCGCCGTAGCCGGGGATGCCAGGTAGACCAGGCCTCCCTTCCCCATCCTTCCCGGAAAGTTCCTGTTGGAGGTGGAGAGGCAGACCTCCCCTTCGGCGATGACCCCCATGTGGGCGCCGAGGCAGGGGCCGCATCCCGGAGTTCCGATCATCGCCCCGGCCTCGACCAGGATCTCGATGATCCCCGAGCTGAGGGCCTGGAGAAAGACCTCCCTGGAAGCGGGGATGACCAGCGTTCTCGCCCTAACCGTTCCCCCCTTGAGGATCCGGGCGGCGGCCTCCAGGTCCTCGTACCTGCCGTTGGTGCAGGTCCCGATGAAGACCTGGTCCACCTCGGTTCCAGAGAGCTCGGAGACGGGCCGGACGTTGTCGACCCGAAAGGGGGCGGCCAGCTGAGGCTCCAGGTCGGATACCTCAAACTCCATCTCCGAGTCGTAGGAGCCGGGGTCGGCGTGGACGGGGCGATAGGGCTCTCTCGCCCTCTCTTTGAGGTACTCTTCGGTGACGGCGTCGGGAGGGACGATGGCGGCCTTCGCCCCCATCTCCACCCCCATGTTGCAGAGGGTCATCCTCCCCGAGATGGAGAGGCCCTCCACCGTCTGGCCCAGGTACTCCAGGGCCTTGTAGGTGGCGCCGTCGGCTCCGATGGCCCCCACCAGCATCAGGATCAGGTCCTTTGCCAGGACCCGCCGTCCCAGCTCTCCCGATATCCTGATGCCCATAGTCTCCGGGACCTTGAACCAGAGCCTCCCCCTGGAGAAGATCTCCGCCATGTCCGTTGCTCCGACCCCGGTCCCGAAGGCTCCGAAGGCCCCATAGGTGCAGGAGTGGGAGTCGGCCCCCACCAGGAGGGTCCCGGGCAGGGCGAAACCCTCTTCGGGGAAGACCTGATGGCAGATCCCCCGCCCCCCCTCGTAGAAGTGGACTATCCTCTGATCTTTCGCCCAGGATCGGACCTCCCTCTGGAGGTCGGCGGCGGTGGTGTTGTTGGCGGGGACGATGTGATCGAAGGGGACGACGATCCGTTCAGGGTCAAATACCCGCTCCGACCCCATCTCCCGGAAGGCCTTGATGGCCAGGACGCTCGTTCCGTCGTGGGCCATGGCGTAGTCCACCTTCGCCTCGACGATCTCTCCCGCCTCGGCCCTCTTGCCCGAGGCCCGGCTGAATATCTTCTCGCTGATGGTAGCCAAAGTCAAACTCTCCATAAAAGATGGGCCGGGAGGAGGGGCCGGCCCTGACTATCGTCTCCCAAACCGCCTCACTCGAACTCGGGGAGCATGTAGGCGATGTCGTCCTGGGGGTGGCGGTAGAGCCTCGATTCGAGCC
>DAINAQ010000161.1:0-2551 GCA_036733325.1 Methanothrix sp. | reverse complement strand
GCCTCTTCTCGTCGGTGATCGTCCCGTCGATGTCGAGGGCGACGGCCCGGATCAATCCAATAGCCCCGCTGTGGTCACCGAGAAGACCGCCTCGCCGTCGGGGAGGTTGGGCGAATCCACAAGCCTTGCGATCCTCTTCTCCCCCTTGGACTTTCGGAGGTAGATCCGGAAGGTGGCGGTGTGGCCTACGATGTGGCCGCCCACCGGCTTTGTGGGGTCGCCGAAGAAGGCGTCGGGCTTGGCCATCACCTGGTTTGTCACCAGGACCACGGCGTTGTTGAGGTCGGCAAACCGCATCAGGGCGTGGAGGTGCTTGTTCAGCTTCTGCTGCCGGTCGGCCAGGGTTCCCCGGCCGACGTACTCGGCCCGAAAGTGGGCGGTGAGGGAGTCGACGACCAGGAGCCGTACCGGCTTTCCCGACTTTTTGAGCTTCTCGGCCAGGTCCAGGGCGCTCTCGGCGAGGAGGATCTGGTGGTTGGAGTTGTAGGCCCTGGCCACGTGGATGTTCCTCAGGAACTCCTCCGGCTCCCAGGGGTGGTCCGGCTCCCCGGAGGGGGAGAGCCCCTCCACCATCTGGACTATCCTCTCGGGCCTGAAGGTGTTCTCGGTATCGATTATGATGACCGAGCCGTCGAGGCCGCCCAAATCCAAGGGCAGCTGGACGTTGACCGCCACCTGATGGGCCACCTGGGTCTTCCCGGAGCCGAACTCACCGTACAGCTCCACGATCGCCTGGGTCTCAAAACCCCCGCCCATCAGGGCGTCAAAGGTCTCGCTCCCCGTGGTCACCTTCCCGACCAGCTTCCTCCTCTCCATCACCAGGTCGCCGGTCTCAAAACCCCCGATGTCCGCCGCCTGCCTGGCGGAGGCGATGATCTTCGCGGCCGTCGACTCCCCCACGTCGGCGCAGGCCGCGAGCTCCGCCGGCGAGGCCACCGCCAGGGCTTCGACGCTGTTGAATCCCGCCTCCCTCAGCTTCTCCGCCGTGGCCGGGCCCACCCCGGAGAGATCTTCCAGTAATGCTTCAGCCATATTTCACCAATCCTCATTGGGGCTCATCGGCTTTAACCCCTTTACTCGGGCGGGGCGAAAGTAACCCTGGTGCTCCACCCGCAGCTGACCTCCACCCCGCCGTTCCACCCCTCCTTGGCCATGCAGTCGAAGAGCTCGATCTTGGAGCCGAGGTCCAGGCTCTCGATCAGCCGGACGTGGTCGTTCCAGAGGGTGACCCTCACCCGTCCGGAGTCGTCGGAGATGTAGATGTTGGCGACCCGGCCGACATTCCCGTCATCCCGCTCAAACTGCCGGACTTCGCCCAGGCCGGTGACGAACCCGGATATGCTGCAGATCGATCCGGGGGCGATCTCCGAGATGGGGGTGATCCTCTCCTGGTACTCGACGGAGAGGTCGCTCTTTCTCACCGCCGAGTAGCCTCCGGCCTGGATCTCCACCTGGCCGTACCTCTCCCGGGAGATGGCGTTGGTCACCTCCAGGGTATCGCCCTCCGCGATCTCCATCTGGGCCTTCTCGTTCCAGAGGGTGAGCCTGATCTTCCCCGAGCTGTCCCCCAGAGTGACGGATCTGACCAGGCCCGGTGAGCCGTCCCGCCGGGAGAACTCTCTTACCGTTCCGGCGTCCACGACCCTGGCCCGGATGTTGAGCTCCCCCATGTCGGCCCTGATCTCCGAGATCTTGAAGGGCTCCAGCCGGATCTTGATCTCGACCTCCACCTCCTCCAGGCCGCCCCGGTCCACCGTCACCTCGGTCCCGAAGTAACCCTCCCGGGTGAAGCCCCGGACCCTGAAGGTCTGATCGAGATGCAGCTCCCCCTGGGAAACGGGCTCGGTCAGCTCGTCCCAGAGGACGATCCTCACCGTGCCGGTCTCATCGGCCAGGGTCAGGTTGGCGACCCTCCCCGCGGAGCCGTCGCTCCGGGGAAACTCGTGGACCTCTGAGATGGAGACGATCTTTCCCACGAAGGTGACCTTCCCGGTCTCGGGCCTGATCCGGTCGATCTTCAGCTCCACCTCGCCGAACTCCCGGGCGACGAGCATCGCCGCCGTCCTCCGGTCGCAGAGCTCGCCCATCAGCTGGACCTTCTCTTCGACCTTCAGCTCGAACTCCTCGGGCGAGATCTGACCGGATATCGAGTCGTAGATCTCGCCGATCTCCCGGTCCACGATATTCACCTTCAGGCCTTCCCCGCCGGGGCTGCCGCCATGGCTGGGGTCTTGAGGTAGCTGGCGTTGCACCGGGAGACGAAGAGGTCGCAGACCTCCTTCGGGTTGCCGTCAGCCGATATTTCGCCGTTCTCGATCAGCACCGCCCGGTGAGATATCTCCCGGACGAAATCGACGTGATGGCTGACGATGAGGATGGTGGTCCCATACTCGGCGTTGATCCTCTTCATGGCGTTGGAGACCCCCCGGAGGGTTATAGGGTCGATGTCCCCGAAAGGCTCGTCCAGGATGAGGATCTTGGGGTTTGAGGCCATGAGGAGGGCGATGGAGACCCTCACCTTCTCCCCGCCGCTGAGCTGGTGGGGGTACTT
>DAINAQ010000160.1:0-2556 GCA_036733325.1 Methanothrix sp. | reverse complement strand
AAATTCACCTCCACCATCTCGCCCTTCTCCCTTCCTTCGAGCTCCTCCGGCACCAGGACGTACCCCTCGGCCCGAGCCACTGAGCTTAAGATCCCGGCGCCTGAGGTCATGATGGGCGTCGCCACGCCGTCATTGAGGCTCACCCTGGCGAAGGTGAGGTATCCGGGCCGGGAGACGATCTTTCCCGCGAGCCTCGCCGTGACGGTGCGGGGGAGGTCGGTCCGGTGGGCCATCATGGTGATCAGGGGCCGGGCGAAGATGTAGAGGGCGGCGAGGGCGGCGACGGGGTAGCCGGGAAGGCAGATCACGGGCTTATCGTCGATGATCCCCAGGGCCGTCGGCTTTCCGGGGGTGATCCGCACCCCGTGGACCAGAAGCTCGCCCATCTCCGTCAGGATCGGGGGGGCGTAGTCCCCCTCCCCTATAGAGGTGCCCCCGGAGATGAGGATCAGGTCGGCGTCCAGGTTTTCTGCGATGGCCGCCTTGATCAGGTCGCGATCGTCTTTCACGATCGGAGTCAGCCGGGGCGATCCGCCCCATATCTGGGTGTACATCTCGCAGATCAGCCCGTTCGCCTCCCGGGCCTGGCCCGGCAACAGGCTCTGGTCGGAGAAGAGGGGGACGAGATCGCCTCCGGTGGGGATGATCGCGACCTTCGGCCTCTGGTAGACTATTGCTTCCTTGAGGCCGAGGGACGCGAGGAGGGCGATGTCCGGAGGCCTCAGCCGGTGCCCCTCTCGGAAGATCGTCTCGCCGAGGGCGACGTCCTCGCCGATACGGGCGATGTTCCGGTAGGCGTGGACCTCGGCCGTCGCCTCCACCACCCGCCCCCGGAGGAGGGCATCCTCCAGCATCAGGACGGCGTCCGACCCCGGCGGCGCCGGCATACCCG
Source organism: Methanothrix sp. (assembly GCA_036733325.1). GTDB lineage: Archaea > Halobacteriota > Methanosarcinia > Methanotrichales > Methanotrichaceae > Methanocrinis. Next base: position 1,664 of record DAINAQ010000160.1, on the reverse strand, counting down.
TCCTCATCGGAACGCACCTACCCTCCCCGGCCTCGTCGGAGATCTCGAGGTATACCGGAGCGAGGGGGGTGGCGCCCCTGGTGTCCGCCGCCCGAACGGCGTACCCGTCCATGGCGGCCCTGTTGAAGCCGGGAAGGTTTGCGGGGGAGGTCACGTCCTCAGAGAGGACCCTCCCCCGGGCTTCGGCCAGATGGACCGGTTCGGCCCGGCGGAGGGACCCGCACCTTTTTCGAAGGACTTTCAGAGACTCGGGAGCGCTGGCCAGCTCTTTGAACATGTTCTGGGCTTATTCGCGCCTCCTTTGTGTAATTTTCCGTTCAAGGGCCTCTCAATTTTCCGAATCCGATCGTCCCCGTGAAAACAGATATATACGGTATCACCTGCATCTTGCCGCAACAAGCTCATTCAGAACATTTCAGGACGAAAGATAGTTTCCTCGGTAGAAGGTGGTTATCCTATGGCTGCTGTTGTTTGGCTGGAAGAAGTCGGAAAAGACGACGTCTCCGTCGTCGGGGGGAAGGGCGCAAGCCTTGGCGAGATGATAAACGTGGGCGCTCCCGTGCCCGGGGGCTTTGCGGTCACCGCGCAGGCTTATCGAGATTTCATCGACCGATCAGGAATTGCAGACGATATATTCGAGGCTCTCAAAGTTGACGTCGATGACTCCGCGGCCCTGAACGCGGCCGCGGAGAAGGCGAAGAGGCTGGTCTTAGAGGCGAAGGTCCCAATAGACATCGAGAAGGATATCAGAAACCGGTACCGGGAGATGTGCGAGCGGGAGGGCAAAGAGATTCTGGTCGCCGTTCGCTCCAGCGCCACCGCCGAGGACCTACCTGATGCCAGCTTCGCGGGGCAGCAGGAGACCTTCCTGAACATGCTGGGAGAGGACCAGGTCTTCGAGGCGGTCCGGAGATGCTGGGCCTCCCTCTACGGGGCCAGGGCCATCTTCTACCGGGTGGAGCAGGGGTTCGAGCACGAGAAGGTGAACATCTCCGTCACCGTCCAGAAGATGGTCAACTCCGAAAAATCCGGGGTCATGTTCAGCTCCCATCCCAGCACCGGCGAGCCCGAAGTGATCATCGAGGCCGCCTGGGGTCTGGGCGAGTCCGTAGTCAGCGGCAGCGTCTCTCCCGACAACTACCTCGTCGATCGGTCCCAAAAGAAGATCAAAAACAAGTTCATCGCCTCAAAGGAGATCATGGTCGTTCGGGACGAGAAGACCGGCGAGACCGTCACCAAGAAGGTCCCCGCCGAGATGAAGGAGAAGGTGGTCCTCTCCGACCAGGAGATCCTCAAGCTCGCAGACCAAGCCGAGGTTCTGGAGAAGCACTACGGCATCCCTCAGGACATCGAATGGGCCTTTGAGAAGGGCAAGATGTACATCCTCCAGTCGAGGCCCGTCACCACCATCAACAAAGCCGGACCCGGAGCCGCCGAGTCCAAGGAGGGGGGCAAAGTCCTCCTCACCGGGCTGGGCGCATCGCCGGGCGTCGCCACGGGCGTTGTGAAGATCGTCACCGGCCCCGAGGACCTCGCCAAGATCACCGAAGGGGACATCATGGTCACGGTGATGACCACCCCCGACATGGTACCGGCCATGAAGAGGGCCGGCGCCATCGTCACCGACGAGGGGGGCATGACCTGCCACGCCGCCATCGTCAGCA
>DAINAQ010000159.1:0-2560 GCA_036733325.1 Methanothrix sp. | reverse complement strand
CGCTTCGTGGAGAAGAAGTTCGGATCTTCGACACCACCCTTCGGGATGGTGAACAGACCCCCGGCGTCTCCCTGACCCCGGAGGAGAAGATCGTTATCGCTCGGCAGCTCGACAAGCTCGGTGTGAACGTCATCGAGGCCGGTTTTCCCGTCTCTTCTAGAGGGGATTTTGAAGCGGTAAGGATGGTCGCGGCCGAGGGGCTGGACGCCCAGGTATGCGGCCTCTCACGGATCATCAGAAAGGACATCGACGCCTCCCTGGACGCTGGCGTGGATATGGTCCACGTCTTCGTCTCCACCTCGGAGATCCAGATCCAGCACACCATCAAAAAGAGCCGCGAGGAGATCGTCGCCCAGTCGGTGGAGGCGGTGGAGTACGTCAAAGAGCATGGGAGGATCTGCCTCTTCTCGGCGATGGACGCCACCCGGACCCCCATCCCCTTCCTCAAGGAGATCTTCGGGGCGGTGGAGGGGGCTGGCTGCGATATCATCAACATCCCCGACACCGTCGGAGTCGCGATCCCCACCACTTTCTACACCATGGTGAAGGAGATCTGCGACTCCACCAAGAGGATGGTGGTCGATGTCCACTGCCACAACGACTTCGGCCTGGCCGTGGCCAACAACCTGGCCGCCTTCGAGGCGGGGGCGAGGGAGGTCCAGGTCTCGGCCAACGGCCTTGGGGAGAGGGCGGGTAACGCAAACCTCGCCGAGACGGTGATGTGCCTCCACTCCATGTACGGGGCGAAAACCTCCATCAAGACCCCGTACCTCTTCGAGACCGCAAAGCTCGTGGAGCGGCTCTCGGACGTGAGGATATCCCGGACCGCTCCAGTCGTCGGCGATAACGCCTTCGCCCACGAGAGCGGGATCCACAGCCACGGAGTACTGGAGCGGACTGACACCTTCGAGCCCGGGATCATGACCCCGGAGATGGTGGGGCACAGGAGGAGGATCGTCCTGGGAAAACATACCGGCCGGCATGCGGTCAAGCAGTCCCTGGAGGAGATGGGCTACTCCCCCAACGACATCCAGCTCCAGGAGATCCTGGAGAGGGTCAAGGACCTTGGGGACAAGGGCAAATGCGTGACCAACGCCGACCTGATGACTATAGCCGAGGTGGTCATAGGAGAGTTGGCCAAGGAGAAGCAGGCGGTGATCCTGAAGGAGCTGGCGGTGATGACAGGAAACACCCTCACCTCTACGGCTACGGTCAGGGCTCTGGTCCGGGGCCAGGAGCGGGTCCTCGCCGACATCGGGGTTGGCCCCGTCGACGCCGCCCTGAACGCGGTCCGGGGGATCCTGGGGGATGAGACCGCGGTCAAGATCAGCGACTTTCGGATCGAGGCCATAACCGGAGGGTCCGACGCCCTGGCCGAGGTGGTGATCGGCGTCGAGAACAGCCGCCTCGGAAGGAGGGTTACGGCCCGCTCCGCCCGCGAGGATATAGTGATGGCCTCGGTGGAGGCGCTGATCAACGCCATAAATAGACTGATGTTGCTGGAGGAAGACTCGATTTGAGCGGAGAAAAATTCGAGGTGATAGACACTCACTGTCACCTCGACTTCAAAAACTTCAACAAGGACAGAGACGAGGCGATCAAAAGGGCCCTGGAGGCCGGGGTGACCACCATGATCAACTCCGGGATCGACCTCAAGACCAACCGAAAAACCCTGGAGCTCGCAAAAAAATATGATTGTATTCGGATAACCCTGGGGCTCAACCCCAACGGCCTCGGAGATACGACCGACGAGGAGGTGGAGGCCACCCTCGAGCAGATCAGATCTCACGCCGGGGAGATCGTGGGGGTCGGCGAGGCGGGGCTGGACTACTACCGCTGCCCAGACCTGAAGGGAAGAGACCGGCAGCGAGAGGTCTTCGGAAAGGTCGTCGCTCTGGCTGGAGAGCTGGACCTTCCCCAGGTGATCCACGCGAGGCTGGCCGAGGACGAGGCCTTCGATATGGTCAAAGACCTGAGCAAGGTCGTATTTCACTGCTACAGCGGGACGGCTGGGATGATGAAGGAGGCCGTCGACCGCGGATTTTACATATCCCTCGCCACCGTCGTCTGCAAGTCGGTCCAGCACCAGGTCCTGGCAAGACAGGTCCCCCTGGAGAGGCTCTTGATCGAAACCGATAGCCCCTTCCTCTCGCCGAGGAGGGGGAGAAACGAGCCCGCCTATGTCCTTGACGGCCTCAACCTCATCGCCAAAATCAAGGGGCTTCCTCCTGAAGATGTGGCACAGGCGACCGCTGCCAACGCTAAGAAGATATTCAACCTCTGAGCGGCCTATTGCACGACCGCTGCCGACGCAAAAGATGATGTTCAACCTCTGGGCGATCTATACCATGGCCCGCCCTCATCTGATGCCCTTCATGCTCCAGCCGTCAGCGATCCCTCCCGATCTGAGGCTCCCACCTCCCGACTCTCTGGTCGGATTAAGACGGAAAAATATATCATATAGATGACAAATAAGTACTAAAGCGAGATGGACCAGTGATCCGATGCCGATACACTTCGAACACATCATGAAGTACCTGGGCTCCAAGAAGGAGAAGGG
>DAINAQ010000158.1:0-2568 GCA_036733325.1 Methanothrix sp. | reverse complement strand
TGCAGCACATCCGGATCATCAACAAGGGCAAGCGCCCCTGGGACCTGGGCTGCCCTCAATGCAACTTCGACCAGTGGCAGGCCAAGAAGGCCGAAGAGGCGAAGAAGAAGGCCGAGGTGGACGCCCTAGCCAAGATCCCCGGAATCGGCCCCAAGACTCTGGAGAAGCTCGGAGCCGCCGGGATCAAGACCGCCATGGACCTCGTCGGGGCCGAGGTCGAGGAGCTGGCCGAGAAGACGGGCCTGGCCAAAAAGAAGATATCGTCGTGGCAGCTGGCCGCCAAGACCATGGCAAAAGAGGCCACAAGCTGCTGAATTTTTTGCAGAAATGGGCCTGGCCGGATTTGAACCGGCGACCACTCGGTTATGAGCCGAGCGCTCTAACCGGACTAAGCTACAGGCCCAAGAAACGTTTTTGGACGCCGCCAACAGGGCTCGAACCTGTGACGATCTGGTTAACAGCCAGACACTCTACCAACTGAGTTATGGCGGCTCGAACCCTGCCTTTTCGGGCAATCCATTTAAGCCTTTTGATCAGAAGGGGTTCTCATGCGCGTTCTTAAAAGGAGCCTCCGGGGCCAGGAGGGGGAGATATCCCTCGTGCCCGAGTCCATCGACGACCTCTGGCACCTCAAGTACCTGATAGCCCCCGGCGATCTGGTCTTCGCCCTCACCCACCGGAAGGCGACCGCCTCCGCCGACAAGCTCCGGCCCGAGAAGCTGGAGAGGAGGCCGGTGAGGCTCGGGATAAGGGTGGAGTCGGTGGAGTTTCACACCTCCTCCAACTGGCTCCGGGTCCATGGGGTGATCGAGGCGGGCCAGGACGTCGGCTCCTACCACACCCTCAACCTGGAGCCTGGAGCCGACCTATCCATCATCAAGAGGTGGCGGCCCGACGAGCTGGCGCGGATTCGGGAGGCGGTGGCCGAGTCGAAACGCCCGAAGCTGGTGATCGTCCTGGTCGAGGAGGGGGAGGCGGCCATCGGGGTCCTCCGGCAGTTCGGGGTGGAGACCGCCTCGGAGATCAAGATGGGGGGCGGCAAAGGTATGGGCGGCAGGGGCGGCGACCGCCGGTCCGAGTTCCTCGATGAATGCGCCAGGGAGATGGCCAGGGTCGCCGCCTCCGATTCAAAGGTGATCCTGGCGGGGCCCGGATTCACCAAGGAGGATCTCAAAAAGAGGATAGACGCCACCTATCCCGACCTCGCCCCCCGGATCGTCCTCTATGACGCCACCACCATGGGGGTCTCGGGGTTCCAAGAGGTCCTCCGCCGGGGGGCCATAGACAAGATCCTCGAAGAGAGCAGGATCGCCCTGGAGACGACCCTGATGGAGGACCTCCTCCGGGAGATCGCCACCGACGGCAAGGGAGCCTACGGCCCCGCCGAGGTGAGAGGGGCGGCGGACCTGGGGGCGGTGGAGACCCTGATGGTCACCGACGATCTGATCAGAAGGCCCGATATGGACGAGCTGATGAGGTCGGTCTCGGAATCCCGAGGACGAGTGGTCGTCTTCAGCTCGGAGTTTGAGCCCGGAAAGAGGCTCTCGGCCCTGGGGGGGGTGGCGGCGATCCTGCGATATAAGATGAACCGCTGATGGGATCGGGCGCACCAGAACGTGGTAAGATGGATGCAGGCGGAATATGATCAGACAGATTATGATATGAACGGGATATGATACGGACGGAATACGATCAGCTCAATAATGATCAGGCGCAATATGAACGGACGGGATATGCTCTTATATCCCCATAAGGACCGGTCGATAAGATGATCCCTTGCGACAGATGCTCTGGGCGGGCGGTGATATTTCAGAAGTACTCGGGAAAGCACCTCTGCTCCCGCCACTTCGAGGAGGACGTCCACCGGAAGGTGAGGGAGGTCCTGCGGACCTATCGGATCTTCGGAAAACCCTGCCGGATAGCGGTGGCGGTCTCCGGGGGCAAAGACAGCACCTCCCTTCTGGCGATCCTCCACCACCTCTTCAGCACCAGGGAGGACGTGGAGCTGGTGGCTGTATCCATCGACGAGGGGATCGACGGCTACAGGCCGAAGACCCTCTCGGCCGCAGCCTCCATGGCCAGACGGCTTGGAATAGAGCACGTGGTCGAGGGGCTCGAAGAGAACTTCGGGGTCACCACCGACCTCATGGCCGCCCGGGGGCGGCCTCAGGGGCCCTGCAGCTTCTGCGGCGTCCTCCGAAAGGGTCTCCTCAATAAGACTGCCCGAAACCTCGGCGCCGACGCCGTGGCCACCGGCCACAACCTGGACGACGAGGCCCAGACGGTGATGCTCAACTACCTCAAAGGGGACGTGGATCGGCTCTATCGGCTCAGGCCGAAGAGAGAGCTGGAGGGGATGGTCCCCAGGATAAAGCCGCTCCGCCGCATCCCGGAGAAGGAGATGGGGGTCTACGCCATGATCCACGGCATCCCCATAGAGACCGCGGCCTGCCCTTACATCTCCAGGGCCATGAGACAGGAGGTGAAGGATCTCCTCAACGACCTGGAGGCGAAGCATCCGGGAACCAAGTACTCCATCGTGAGGGGGTTTGAGAAGATCCTGGCGCG
>DAINAQ010000157.1:0-2580 GCA_036733325.1 Methanothrix sp. | reverse complement strand
GCCCTCCAGGCTGCTGGCGTCAACCCCCTCAAGGTGCTGGGTGTAGAGGTCTAAAAGCGGATGAGCGATGGATGGGGTAAACCGCCCATCCTCCTTTCTTTTTCGGTGGTGGTGCAAGCCAAGTTGGATTTCGTGCGATAATTTTTACGGCTATTAACCCCGATCGCTAGGCTTATGGATTGAGAGATGCATCTTGAAATGCGGCAAAGGTTGCTTGCCCTGCAATTTGGTGATTTCCTTGAGCGAAAGGATAGACATGCAAGAGAGATTTGCTGAACTAGAGAAGCAAATTCCCGACGTGACCAGGGCTTTGACCCGGCTGCATGATGAAGTCGCCAGGCCGGGTGCGCTGGACACAAAGACCAAAGAGCTGATCCTGGTGGCCATCGCTGTGGCCATAAAGTGCGAATATTGTCTGTGGAATCATGTGCCAGCGGCAGCAAAGCTCGGAGCCACCCGTCAGGAGATCCTGGAGGCGACGGGCGCGGCCATATTGATGTCGGGGGGGCCGGGTGCGGCCTATGGGTCGGTGGTTGTTCTGAAGATACTGGACGAGTTGGGGATCTGAGGGGAAAATTGCGGAGTGCTGAATTTATTGGCAGAAGAAAAACAACCTCGCTCAATGCCAGATGAGCCTGGTGGATTCAGCAGACGGACCCGAGGATCTGGTCGCCGCAATCAGGGAGCGCCCCATTTTTAGAACGTGGGCGAGCTGCAAGCTCTCCAGGTCGCGAGCTTGAAACTCTCAAAGCTGCTGTTAAATGCTGAAAACGATTCGAGGATGGGACAATCGATAGTTCACCCTCCTCCCATCTCTCCTGCACACCAACTTTCTAAAGGCCTCACCGCCCCTTCATCGCCACCAGGGCGCTGGCGAGGACGATCGGCCCCACAAAGCTTCTCCTGGCCCGGCTGGAGTCGACGAAGACCGGGTCCATGATCACCGGAGCGCCGAAGCCCCTCGCCCCGGAGAGGAGCATCAGGGTTCGGAAGACGAGGTTCCCGGAGATCCCGTCGGGGGCCACGATCAGGTCGGAGCCCTGACAGCTCTCGATGAGGATCCCCCGGTGCTCGGCCTGGACCCCGGCGTCCCGGGCGAGCCTGGCCACCAATTCTCCCTCGGCCAGGGTTCTGTCGACCCGGTCGCTCCTCCCCAGATCCTCCAGCCTCCCTCCGGATAGGATGGAGACCCTGGGCTCGTAGTCGAGGCCCATGGACCTGATGTACCCGGCGCCGAGGACGGCAAGGCTGAGCCGGTCGGAGATGGAGTCCCCCTCGTCTATCCCCACCGGGGCGAGGAAGAAGGACCAGCCGGGCAGGGCCAGAAGGGACAGCCTCCTCACCCTCACCTCGAAGGTTTTTCCGATCTTGCGCATCACCTTGGTGGCGGAGAGGTTCCCCCTCACCGCCCCGTCGATCTCCCCCTCCTCCAGGAGCCCGACCAGCGCCGAGGCCGGATCGGCGGTGCGGACCAGCTGGAATTGGCCGGGGTCGCAGTCGGGGCCGGGGTCTCCCACTAGGACGATCTCGGCGCAGTCCCCGGCCTCCTCGATCCCGGCGAGAAGGGCGGGCCCTCCTCCCAGAACGCCGACGCCGATCCGAGCCCGCCGCCCCTTCGCGGCCCTCTCCATCCTCTCTACAAACCCGGGGTCCAAGCCATCACCCGATCCCCGTGATCGTCTCGCGCTCGAAGTCGAAGAGGACCGCCCTCTCCTCTCCGGATAGGATCACAAGCCGCCTCTCCTCGGTGACGGTGCCGACGACGGCTGCCGCCAGCCCCCGCCCCTCGAAGACCCCGACCACCTCGTCGGCCCGCTCAGGCCGGGCGGTCACCACGAAGCCCATCCCCGGATACATCTTCTGCCAGGAGAGCATATCCAGCCCCTCGGGCCTGGGGAGGAGGTCGAGGTCTACGACCGCCCCCGCCCGGCTGGACTCCAGGAGCATCCCCAGAGTCCCCAGCATCCCGGGGTTGCTGATGTCCTTTCCCGCAGTGACCAGCCCCCGTTCCCCAAGCTCCCTCATCGACCCCAGCTGGCGGAGGAGGACCTCCCCGTCCTTGAAGCTGGTGCTGTCCCAGTTGATGGCGAAGCTGGGATGGACCCTCCCGTCCAGGTCCACCCCCACCACCACCGAGTCGCCGGGCTCGGCCCCGGAGCTGAGGATGACCCCCTCCTTCCTGGCCTTGCCCAGGATGGCGACGTCCAGGGCGCTGTAAGGGGTGTCGGGATGGAAGTGCCCTCCGATGATGGGGACCTTGAACTTCTCGATCCCCATCTTCAGCCCCCGGAGGACGTCCTCGGCGAGATCGGTCGATCCCGCGGAGAAGACGTCCACCATGGCCACGGGCCAGCCGCCCATGGCCGCGATGTCGTGGACGTTCACCAGGACGGCGCAGTATCCGGCCCACTCGGCGTCCGCCTCCAGAAGCCGAGACCAGATCCCGTCGGCTGCGAGGAGCATCACCTCCTCGCCGTCGTCTATGACCGCCGCGTCCTCCCCGAAGGAGGCTATGATCAGGTCCGATTCCACGGGAAAGTGGCCGACGAGATCGCCGATGGCCTTCTTCCGGGTTATCCC
>DAINAQ010000156.1:0-2661 GCA_036733325.1 Methanothrix sp. | reverse complement strand
CGACCTCGATGCTCAAGTCCCGTCTGGTGGACGGAAAGAGGGTGGATCGATCTCTGGCTGCTCTGGCCCGTCTCGGCCTCTCCCCCAACGCCTGGACCGGACTCGCCCTGGCGGCAGCCCTGGTCGGATTTCTGGCCCTGGTGGACAAGAGGCTCCTCTCAGGTCTCCTCCTCTTCCTCCTCTCGGGTGCCCTGGACATGGTGGACGGGGCGGTGGCGAGGGCGACCGGTCAGACCTCGACGGCAGGAGCCTTCCTGGACGGGGTCCTGGACAGGTACGTGGAGGCGCTCCTGATCCTGGGGCTCTTATTCTATCTCGGTCCGAACGCCGAATTTCTGATCCCCGTGGGCGCCTGGATCGCGATCCTCATCTTCGGGGCGGTCATGACCTCCTTCGTCCGGGCTTACGCCGACCACCGGGGGCTGGTCAAAGACCAGCTGGTCCTGGCAAAAGAGATGGGGGGGCTTTTGGAGAGGGCGGAGAGGCTGATCCTCATCTACGCCGGGATGATCGGGGCCCTCCTCTTCGAAGACGGCTGGCTTCTGGGAGCCATCGTCATCGCTGCCCTCCTCTCGAACCTGACCGCCATCCAGAGGATATTCCTCGCCCTGAAATATGGCAGGCGGGGCGACGGTTGAGATCCTAAGGTTGAGGTCCGAAGGTCGAGATTCGAAGGTCGAGATCCCAAGGTTGAGATCTGCACTTCAAGACCTGCGAAAAGAGGGAGAGGGGAGCCCGAACATCGCTCAACGCCCGGGCCCCGTTCCGTTCAATGGGCACAGCATCGGCACGGGTCTATTTTGGTGGAGGTCAGGATCCCGCCGTCCGTGCGGCACTGGATGTCTATGTCATATTTAGTAATAAGGCTTTCGGCTTAATTGCTACACGTTGGCGGGGCGGATGTTGCGGACGGGCTCCTCGGCATAAGGTGGAGAGAAGCCCTGATATCCCTTAGCCGGGAAGGGGTTGTTGATGCCCGAACCCGCGAATTATGCATCCAAAGGCTGCGCCTTCTGCAGCGGCTCCGGCGAAATCTGATGGGAGGCGATGCCCCGCCTGCAAAGGCCGCGGGGCGGTGATGGTGTCCCAGCCGCCGAGGACGTGTCCCCTCTGCAGCGGGACCGGACGGACCTGCATCAGGGGGTGCCCCGCTTGCGGTGGGACCGGATGGACAGGGGTTCTGAAGGGATGAGGAAGTTCGGATTTTTAAGGATGCGACTCGACCTTTTCGAGGTATAAGAGGCCGGTGGGAGTGGATCTGTAGCCGCCGATGACCCTTTCTACGACCAGGGCCTTCTCCAGCATTGCCAGGTTGAAGGCCGCACGCCTCTCATCGATGCCGAACTTCTCGGCGATCTCCTCTGCCGGGGCGATGCCGTCGCCGATGAACTTCAGAATATCTCTCCTCAGCTTCAGCTGGAGGACCTCCAGGGCGAACCTGTGCCCCTCGGCCGAGTCCCACCACTTCGGCTCTGCTCCGTCGCCATCCGGCAGGATCTGGATTTCTATCTCGGAACGGTCCCCTGATCTCATCTCTGTCCTATTTCTCGGGCGAGGGCAAAAATTCTCCGGTGAATGAAGAGAGAATCAGAGGCAATTTAGAAATATCTCCAGGAACTAACAGCCCCTCGAGGTGAAGGCGATGCCCTCAGAATCCGAATGCTCCCGGATCTCCGTCCGAAATGACCTCCGACCCGGCGACGTCGGGATGGTGGTCCACCTCCACGGCGTCCTTTACGCTGAGGAGCAGGGGTGGGACTCCACCTTCGACGGCTACGTGGCGGGACCTCTGGCCGAGTTCGTCATGTCCAGGTCGGACCGGGACCGGATCTGGATTGTCGAATGGAGAGAGGCGGGAGAGGCCGCAGTGGGGCGAGGGGAAGGGCGAGGGAAAGGGGGAGGCGAGGGAGCTAAACGGATCGTGGGATCCGTCGCCATCGTCGCGGTCTCCGAGGACCAGGCCCAGCTCCGGTGGCTCCTTCTGGCCCCGGAGGTGAGGGGGCTGGGCCTGGGGCGGAGGCTTGTGGAGGAGGCTCTGGCCTTCTCCCGATCTGCCCGGTACAAATCGGTCTTCCTCTGGACGGTCCGGGGGCTTTTGGCCGCCACGAGCCTCTACGAGTCCCTGGGCTTTGAAGAGACCGGGGAGAAGACCTCCGAGATCTGGGGGAGCACCGTCACCGAGGTGAGGTACGACCTCAGACTTTGAGATGCCGTCATGGAGATTGAGGCGGCAAGGTTTCGGATTCGAATCGCCAAAGCGATTGCTGGGAGATGCTGACCGATGGGTGAAGAAATATTTGAGGCGATCCGGAGGAGGGTCGCAGAGGAGCCCTATGCGAAGAAGATGGGGCTCGTGCTGGTCGAGGTGGCCGAAGGGTACGCTCTCGTGGAGATGAAGTTCACCGAAGAGATGGAGAACGTCTTCGGGATGGCCCACGGCGGGGCGATATTCTCCCTCATCGACGAGGCCTTCGAGGTCGCCTCAAACTCCCACGGCACCGTCTCTGTGGCCCTGAGCATGAGCGTCACCTACGTCAGCAGTCCGAAGAAGGGGGAGACCCTCCTGGCGGAGGGAAAGGAGATCAGCAGGTCGAATCGGGTCGCGACCTACGATATCCGGGTCAAGACCAAAGGGGGCGACCTCATCGCCATCTGCCAGGC
>DAINAQ010000155.1:0-2682 GCA_036733325.1 Methanothrix sp. | reverse complement strand
ATCGTCCACGGCCACGAGCCGATCCTCTCGGAGATGATCGTCGCCGCCGCCGAGGACCCCGAGATGATAGCCCTCGCAAAAGAGATGGGGGCGAAGGGGATCAGCGTCGCCGGAATGTGCTGCACCGGAAATGAAGTCCTGATGCGCCACGGGGTTCCGACGGCCGGAAACTTTCTCCAGCAGGAGCTGGCCGTGATCACCGGAGCGGTCGAGGCGATGGTGGTGGACGTCCAGTGCATCATGCCCGCCCTGGGAAATCTGGCCAGCTGTTACCACACCAGGTTCATCTCCACCTCGCCTAAGGCCGACTTCCCCGGCACCGTCCGGATGGAGTACCACGAGGAGAAGGCCCTGGAGACCGCAAAGGAGATCGTCAAGGCCGCCGTCGAGAACTACCCCAACCGCGATCCCGGCAGGGTGAACATACCCAAAGAGAAGAGTGCCTGCATGGTGGGCTTCAGCGCCGAGGCGATCCTGGGAGCCCTGGGCGGAACCCCTCAGCCCCTGATCGACGCCATCGTCTCGGGAGCGGTCAAAGGGGTGGGAGCCGTCGTCGGCTGCAACAACCCTAAAATCCAGCACGATTTCGGCCACGTCAATCTGGTCCGGGAGCTGATCAAGAACGACGTCCTGGTGGTCACCACCGGGTGCAACGCCATCGCCTGCGCCAAGGCCGGTCTCCTCACCCCCGAGGCGGCGAAGGAGGCCGGGCCGGGGCTGCGGCCCATCTGTGAGGCTCTGGGCGTTCCGCCGGTCCTCCACATGGGCTCCTGCGTCGACATCAGCCGGATCCTGGTCCTGGCCGCGGCCCTGGCCAACCACCTGGGGGTGGACATCAGCGACTTGCCGGCCGCGGGCGCCGCCCCCGAGTGGATGAGCGAGAAAGCGGTCAGCATCGGGGCTTACGTCATAGCCTCCGGGGTCTACACCGTCCTGGGGACGGTGCCGCCGGTTCTGGGAAGTGAAGAGGTGACCCGTGTCCTCACCAAGGATGTGGAAGGCGTCGTCGGCGCCACCTTCGCCGTAGAGCCCGACCCCTTCAAGGCGGCAAGCCTGATGATCGCCAAGATCGAGGAGAAGAGGAAGGGGCTGGGGCTATAGGCTCGCGTCCGACCCCATTTCCCAAGGAGTTGAGATTCGATGAAAGAGATCTTGGTAAGGCCTGAAAGGTGCCTGGGGTGCCGGTCCTGCGAGATAGCCTGCGCCGTCGAGCACTCCGGGGCGAAGAGCCTCTTTGGGGCCGTGGCCGAGCGGCCGGTTCCCCGAAAGAGGGTCTATGTCGAGTTCGCCCCTGAGTACGCGATCTCGGTCCCCATGGTCTGCCGCCACTGCGAAGACGCCCCTTGCGTTTCGGTCTGCCCCACCGGCGCCCTCCGCCAGGACGAGTTCACCCGGGTGGTGACCCACAGCCCCGAGGCCTGCATCGGCTGCTGGACCTGCGCCTCGGTCTGCAACTACGGGATGATCGGCAGAAACAAGGAGGAGAGGATCGCCATCAAGTGCGACCGGTGCCCCGACTTGGATGTTCCCGCCTGCGTCGCCGCCTGTCCCGCGGGAGCTCTGGTCTTCAAAGAGGTGGAGGAGTTCTCCGGGTCGAAGAGGGCTGAGTCCGCCCTGAAGATGGCCAGGGGGGTAGCCGCCGGCAGCGGCCGGTGACGGACCACTCTTCGACCTCTTTTTGGGATCGATATGATCAGAGGTTGAAGTTGATGGCTTTCTCATCGGCGAGCTAAAACGGGCGAAAGGGGTTGAAGGGGTGAAAAGGATTGGAGATTTACGTTGATTTGGAGAGGTGCATCTTCTGCCGCGCCTGCGAGGTGGCGTGCGAGAGGGAGCACGGCGAGTCGAGGATATCAGTGGAGGCGGTGAAGGACCGGGCCTCGGTCCCCGTCTCCTGCCACCACTGCGAGGTCGCCCCCTGCGCCATGGTCTGTCCCACCGGGGCGCTCTCCCAGGAGGGTGGCGAGGTCGCCTTCGACGTGGGATTGTGCACCAGGTGCGGCCTTTGCGTCATCGCCTGCCCCTTCGGAGCCGCAGAATTCGACCCTGTATCCATGGTCCAGAAGTGCGACCTCTGCCCCGACTGGGACGTCCCGCCGTGCGTTCTCACCTGTCCTACTGAAGCCCTGATCTTCGGGGACCGGGATTTGGCGACGGTGGAGATGAGGAGGAGGGCGGCATCGAGGATCGCCCAGTCCTACGCCTCCGCCGTGGGGAGGGAGAGGGCATGACCGATGCCTATGCCGATGCAAAAGCCAAAACAGGCCCGAGCTCAAGCCGAGACTCCGGCCCCTGGCGCGTCCTTCTCGTCGACGAGGACAAGTGCATCGGGTGTCGGGCCTGCTCCAACCTCTGGCGCGAGATATCCTGCGCCCTATCATTCTCTGAGGCGGGGCCGGAGCGGACGATAAAGTTCCCTGCGGCCTTCGAGGAGTTCGAGGCGAGGATCGGCGAGGCTCTGGCGGAGGTCTGCCCGACGGGGGCGATCTCGGCCGCCCTCGCCGACGACCTGCCGGAAGAAGAGAGCTTCGCCCTCACCTTCAGGCTTGCCCGGTGCAGGAGGTGCAGGACGCCCTTTGCCACCGAGAAGGAGATGGATTACATCCGGGATCGGCTCCCCGAGGAGATCCAGGCGAGGAGCTCCGCGGCGTCGTGGATGGAGCTATGCCCCAGCTGCCGCCG
>DAINAQ010000154.1:0-2696 GCA_036733325.1 Methanothrix sp. | reverse complement strand
AGTCGAGAAAGTCGATGGTGGCCGCATAGTCCCCCCGGTCGAAGATCGCCCCCGCAAGGTCGTTCCATTCCTCGGGGTCCCGGAGGGTCGGGGCTACGCCGACACCCTGCCGATAGGCCTCCTTCGCCTCCTCGATCCGGTCGAGGTTCCGCAGGGTCATGATCTTCGAGATCCAGCCCCGGGCGTGGTCGGGCCTGGCCTCGATGGCCCTCTCGAAGCACTCCAGGGCCCCCTCGTCGTCGTTTTTGAGGGAGGAGATCCCGCCCAGGAGGTTCAGATATTCCGGATCGCGGGGTTCGAGCTCCACGGCCCGCTCGGCGGAGCCCCTCGCCTCGTCCAGCCTGCCCGCCCCCAGGTAGGCCACTGCCAGCTTGTACCACGCCTCGACGTCGGAGGGGTCCTCCTCGACGAAGCTCTTGAAGAACTCCACCGCCTCCTCGAACCTGTCTGTGTGCATCAAGAATATGCCATCGCTAAACCTGTTTTCATCCATCGATCTTCCGCCTCCTGGGATGAGCGACCGGGCTCTTATCGGCTGGCCTTCGGCTTGACCATCTCGATTTCGATCTCGATCCAGAATCCGGCCCCGCCTTCGCCTCGGCTCAGATCGATTTCCATATTATAAAAACTTCTTCGGCCATCTGGAGGGGCTGATCGCCGCAACAAGAGGTTCTTCCGCCCCGTGGCCGGCTAGGATTCAGATTGAGCCGAACCCCTCTCTTCCACCCTCTCCGCCACCAGCCAAGCCGAGGCGTCAAGGTATACCCCCTCGCCGAAGACGGCGTCGCCAGAGGAGGCCTCGTCCATCGCCCGCCGCGCCCTCCGCTTCACTACCTCCATCGGCGGCTCGGGGAAGGGCTCGGAGAGGATTCGATATTTTCGGACGATCTCCTCGATCTCGCCCTCATCGACGAGTCCGATCCGGTCGATCACCTCCACCTGCCGCTGGAACCGGTCGATCGCCTCCGCCGACAGGTTCTCGATGAAGGGGATCGCCCCCCTCGACCCCACGATCCTCCCGTCCTTGTCGATCCCGTTTTTGTGGAGGGCGATGATGGAGTCGCCGGGGAGGTGGCCTTTCGACTCCTGGCCGCAGACCAGGAGGAAGCGGAGGTTGGAGTTGGAGATGATGTTTGCGACCACCTTCTCCACCCCCAGATTCTCGGTCTTGCAGGGGCCCGAGATCGCCGCGCTCCGCGCCGCGAGGCTGCTGGCCAGGGTCACCACCGCGATCCGGGACCCGGGGTCGCCAAGCCGATAATCCCCTCGGATGGGGGGCCAATTCTCTGGATCGCGAAGCCTGCCCTGGTCGGCTTTGCCGCCTCCGGATTCCTCCAATCCTTCGACTCCTTCGGCTCGTTTTGTTCCTTCCGTTTCTTCCGTTCCTTCGGCTCCATCGGCTCCTTTTCCTCCCCTGGCTCCTCTGGCCCCTGGGCCGGCTTCGTCAGGGCGATCATCATCCAAAACGGCTGGATGTTCGTCGGGCATCATCACCTATTGGAACTCGATGATTAAAAGCTTTTGACCGTCGGTTCGCCTCTGGAAACTCGCACCATCGACAAGAGGCTTATATACGAAAAGGTCGAATATGAATATTAATTAGGAAAGTTTACCGGTTGCGCGAGCTGCTCCCAGAGGAAGGTTGAAGAGAGAAGATCGAAAAGACGGGGTTGAAGAGACAGGATAGGAGACAGGGTTATAGGGATAAGTGACGAGAGAAGATCGAAGAGAGGTTGACGGAAAAATGGCATCTTACGAGGAGAGAATTCTGAAGGCCATCGAGGATTCCGAGGTCGGTCTGACCACCGTAGACGTGGCCAAGCGGGCGGGGGTGAGCAAGACCACGGCCATAAAGTACCTTTCAGTTCTCAAGTCCGAAGGCAAATGCGAGTTCGTTGAGGTCGGCCCCTCCAAGCTCTGGAGGAGCGCCAGAAAGCCCCAGGAGGCCGTTGGAGCAGAGGAAGATATAGCCGACCTGAAGGAGGTTTCTGCCGCCGTCCAAAGGGGCGAAGTCGTACAGATGCGGCCTCTCAACTTTTCAGTCATAGCCCAGCTCGAAGATCTATCCGACGACGTGATCGTCTCCTTCTCCTTCAAGGTGAAGCCCGATAAGGTGGATGCCCTGGAGAGGCTGATGAAAAAATGGTTCCGTCAGCCGGAGTAGGCTATGGGATCCAATCTCTCTTTCACCAAGGTCTCTAGAACTTCCCTCAGGAGATCCTGGAAGACCACAAACGCCATCCATCGGCCCCTAAATTAGCCTTAAATAAGATACGTCACATCATTTGACATTGAGTATGGTGGATGCAAACTATGCGCATACCCTCCGAGATTCACGAATTCTTCCGGGTAGAAGAGGGGCAGACCCTTCTGATCAAGGGGACTCCGGGCACCGGAAAGACGACTCTGGCCCTGGAGATCATGAGCTCCGTCTGCAAGAGCAATAACGGCATGTACATATCCACCAGGGTCAACCCCCACCGGGTCTATGCCATGTTCCCCTGGATCGGGGAGACCATCCCCAAGAGCAACGTGGTCAACGCCACCCAGAAGATGCTCCTCGAAAGCCTCCGAAGCCTCAGGAATGGTGAGCAGGAGGGCTCCAGCTACGAGACGGTCCTCGACTTCTTCAAGACCTTCCTGGACCAGGCCGACGACATGGACGACCCCATGATCGTCATCGACAGCTGGGACGC
>DAINAQ010000153.1:0-2757 GCA_036733325.1 Methanothrix sp. | reverse complement strand
GAAATATTACCCCCTTCATTGCTACTCCCTTACGTCACCTCGTGCCAACCCTTCATTGAACCGGTCTTAATGGTCCCCCCCTTTTAAGCTTCGTCCCTAAAATACTTGCTCTGTATATCTCCCTCCCATACTCCTTTTATCTCGGTGCAATTTCCCTCCAACACCACCTTTTATCTCGATACCAGCTCCCTCCAACGCCACTCTCTTCTCAGCACCTCTCCAGCTTTTGCTCTCTTTCTCGATTTGATGATCTCGATATCACGGTATCCCTTATCGCCAGCTCCATCTCCAGCTTTTGCTCTCTTTCTCGATTTGATGATCTCGATATCACGGTATCCCCTATCGCCAGCTCCATCTCCAGCATGCAGGCCGATCTCTTGGGGCGTCGTCCCGTCTGGCAAATGATAAAATAAAATGGCTGAAGAATTGACCTCTATGAAGATCGCGGTGGTTGGAGGAACTGGCGATTGCGGCCAGGGATTTGTTAAGCGCTGGGCAATAGAACATGAGATCATCGTAGGATCGAGGAGGGCCGAGAAGGCTGAGGAGAGCGCGAGAGCGGTGACCTCCTTATTGAAGGAAAGGGGGATCGACGCCAGGATCAGAGGGATGGAGAACGGCAGAGCCATCGAGAGGAGCGAGATCGTCGTCCTCAGCGTCCCTTACAAGTTCATCGAATCGATGACCTCTGACTTGAAGAAGAATTACACCGACCAGATCGTGATATCTCCCGTAGTCCCCATGGCCAGGGTGGAAAAGCATTTCGAGTACACGCCGCCGACCCAGGGGAGCGCCGCCCTCCTGGTCAGAGATCTTCTCCCCTCCTCAGTACGATTGGTGGCCGGATTTCATACCATATCTTATTCCGCCTTTCAGGATATGGACAGGGAGGTGGAAGGCGACGTCCTGATCGCCGGCGACGATCCCGGAGCGAAAGAGGTTGTGGCAGATCTGGTCCGGATGGTCAAAGACCTCAGGCCCCTGGACTGCGGTCCTCTGGAGGTCGCCGCCCAGATAGAGGGGCTGACGCCTCTATTGCTCAATATAAGCAGGCTGAACAGGATCAAGAACGCCGGAATATCCGTGATCGAAGGGTGACCCGCCCTTTAGAGGAAGCCCCTAGAGGATGCCCCCTACGAGGTCCTCTGGGCTGAGACCGGACAATTTGAGGATCAGGTAGGCTCCCAGGACCGTACCCGCCACGCTCCCGACGTTGGCCAGGGCCGCCACCAGTATCACCCGGAATAGGGGTATCGCCATCAGCTCCTTGAAGGTCTCCGCCTCAGCCAGCCTCTTGGTGTCGGCCATGGTGGGCTTCCTCTTCCAGGCCTCCACTATCCCGGCAAACCAGCCCGCGGCCATGAGGGGATTGAGGCTGGTGAGCCAGGCGATGGAGAAGGCGGTAAGGGCGGAGAGGGGATGGCCTCTGGCCAGGACCACGCCCAGGGCGCTGAGGACGCCGTTGACCAGAAACCAGATCTTGAGGGCTGAGATGATGGTCTGGCTATCGCTTCCAGCGATGAGGACCGCGGCGATGGTGATCAGCACCAGAAGCATCAGGGCGGCCCCGAAGAGCTTGGGGGCCGAGAACCTCCTCCTGGGCGGCTGGGCCATGGCCTCGAAGGGGGGTATCTCCTCGGGATGGTCCAGGTACTTAGCGATCCCCTCCCGGTGGCCGGCGCCCACCACCGCCAGCACCCTCCCCGTCCGACCGAGGCGGATCAGGTTTCGGGCGATGAAGGCGTCCCTCTCGTCGATGAGAACCGAGGCGGCCCGAGGAGATACGCCCCGGAACTCCTCTATGATCGCGGAGACCACGTCCTCTTCGGTCACCTTGTCGATGTCGATCTCCTCGCCCTTCCCGAAGGCAGCGGGGATCATGGAGACGACCAGCTTCACCTTCTCCAAGAAGCTCATGGAAGACCAGAACCTCTGGATGGTGACGGCGATGTCCCTATCCACCAGGGCCACCCTGGCTCCGGCGGCGTTGGCGGCCTCGATGGCGGCGATCATCTCCGATCCGGGCTTGACCCCCAGCTCCGACCCGATCTTCTTCTGGACGTAGGCGAGGAACCACTGAACCAGGAGGAGGTAGAGCTTGCCGCCGCTGAGGATCTCCCTTATCTGGATCTCTCCCGTCTCCTCCTGTCCGGTGAGGGCCCGGTACCTCCCCTGACATAGCTCCACGGCCACCACGTCCGGACGGAGCTCCTCGATGGCCCGTCTCACCTCCTGGACGCTCTTTTCGGAGACGTGGGCAGTCCCCACGATCACGATCTCGCCCTTCCTCTCCGAAGGGTGGGGGCCTTCCTCCTCCGGACTTGCGCCGCCTGATTCTATCTCATCCATTCCATCGCCTCAGGATTGGCCATCCCAGGGACGCCCACCTAAAAAACCCTTCGTGCGAATGAAGAGATGCGCGACCGAAGGGACGAGCCATGGAATCCGTCTTTAAAGATCCGACGGGATGGGCAGGCAGTCTCCCTCGTAACCCAGTCCGGATAGCCAGCCGGAGCAGATATCCAGCGCCAGCCGGGGCAGATCCCCGCCGCCGGGAGATGGTCCGGTCGGGAGTGACCGAAGGGAGGCGTGGGCAGCCTCCCTCGCACCCCCGCCAGGATCACCAGCCGGAGCAGATCTCTATGGCCCGTAAGAGGTCTGAGCGGGAGACGATCCCCACCAGCCGGCCGTCCTCCATCACCGGAAGCCTCCTGATCTGCCGCTCCATCATCTTCTTCATCGCCTCGGCGGCATCGG
>DAINAQ010000152.1:0-2766 GCA_036733325.1 Methanothrix sp. | reverse complement strand
AGGGCGGCCATCGTCTCCCCGATGATCCTGCCCACGTTCAGGATCACGGCGGCGATGATCCCCGAGGAGGCGGCGGGGAGGGTGACGTTCCGGACCGTCTGCCAGTGGGTTGCTCCCAGGGCCAGGGACCCCTCCTTGAACTCCTTGGGGACGGCCCGGAGGGCGTCCTCACATATCGTGGTCAGGGCCGGGATGAACATGATCCCCAGGAGGATCGCCCCCGCCAGAATCGACCTTCCCGTGAGCATGTCGAAGCTCCTCTCCAGGTAGACCACCAGAACCAGAACCCCCAGAAATCCGTAGACGATGGAGGGGACCCCGGCCAGGAGCTCGATGGCCGGCTTGAGGAGCTCCCGGGACCGGCGGCCCGCCAGCTCCGAGAGGTATATCGCCAGGGGCACCCCCACCAGGATGTTTATGAACAGGGCGACGAAGGTGATGAGGATCGAGCCGACGATGATCGGAGCCATCCCGAAGATCTCCCCCGCGGGGTGCCACTTCTGCCCAATGAGCATATCCAGGATCCCCACCTCCCTGAAGGCCAGGAAGCTCTCGAAGGTGAGGAAGTAAAAGATCAGAATCATGGCCAGAATCGAGGTGATGGCGGCAAAGAAGAGGAGCGCTTCTACAAAGCCGTCGCCGTATCGCCGAGACCGGCCGAGATCGCGCTTCTCTGGATGAGCCATGCTATTCATCTGACCGTCCTTTCATCGCTTAAAGCACTTATCTATATTCTCTATATAGGGTAGGTACCGCTATATATCCATCCTGCTGCCGGGGCCGCTGAGGACCTCGGAGGATCGAGGAGGGAGGTCAATATCCTCCGAACCTCCTCTTGATCGCAGCCCTGACCAGGTCCGCCGATATGTTCAGGAAGGTCACGATCACCAGCAGGACAAATCCCACCGCGAAGAGGGCGTGGTAGTGGGTCGATCCATGGGGCACCTCCCCCATCTCCCCGGCGATGACCGAGGTGAAGATGGCGCTGGGATCGAAGAGGTCGAAGATGGGGGAGGGGAGCCGGGCCACGTTTCCCACCACCAGGAGTGCGGCCATCGTCTCACCGATGATGTTTCCGACGTTGAGAACGACGGCGGCGATGATCCCCGAAGAGGCTGCTGGGAGGGTGACCTTTCGGACCGTCTGCCAGCGGGTGGCCCCCAGGGCGAGAGACCCCTCCTTGAACTCCTTGGGGACGGCCCGGAGGGCGTCCTCGCATATCGTGGTCAGGGCCGGGATGAACATGATCCCCAAGAGGATCGATCCCGCCAGAATTGACCTTCCCGTCAGCATGTCAAAGCTCTCTTCCAGGTAGGCTACCAGGATCAACACCCCGAGAAAGCCGTAGACGATGGAGGGGACCCCGGCCAACAGCTCTATCGCCGGCTTGAGGATCGAGCGGCTTCTGGGTCCGGCCAGCTCCGAGAGGTAGATGGCCAGGGGAACTCCGACGAAGATGTTTATGAACAGAGCCAGGAGGGTGACCAATACCGACCCCACTATTATGGGGGCCATGCCAAAGATGTTCCCGGCGGAGTGCCACTTCATACCGAAGAGGAGTTCGAATACCCCCACCTCGGAGAAGGCCGCAACGCTCTCTCGGATCAAGAAATAGAAGATCAGGACCATCACCACGATCGACGTGATGGCGGTGAAGAAGAGCGACGACTCGATGACCGTCTCTCGAACCCTGCGGTTGGCAAGCGTTCTCTTCTTCGGAGCGTCCATGCTATTCTCCAGCTGTACATACTATAAGCCACTTACCCATATTAAATATATAGATACAAGCTTGGAAAATAGTGTATATAGATAACCTTGCGGGATGGTGTTCGGTCTCACGGGATTCTCTTTATACGCTGGATGGTTGTTCTCCCGGACGCGTCGAGCCTGCTCCTCCAATTGCGGAGTAGGAGGCCAGACGCCATTGACCCTCACCACCGCCCATGGGTCCAATCCAATCTATATAGAAAATGGGCGGAATATAAAATAAGCCGCCCTATTTATTATATTTGTGCAATAGTTACATAAGGCCGTTTCCTTCTTTCGACCGTGGCGGCGTTGAAGCGCCTTTCTGGAATCAAGACGGGTCGCGCGCTGAACGGATCGCCACGATAGCCTGCAAGAGAGGTATCGGAAATGAGTTGGCGAGATCTAACCCTCTGGGTTTTGGCCATATGGTTCATTTCGACTTCGCTGCCCCTGGCGGCCGTTGGAGCCGAGACTGGAGATGAAACAGAAGATGGAGCAAAGAGCGTGATATTCCTCATCGGTGATGGGATGGGGTACGCCCAGCTGACCGCCGCGCGATGGGAGAAGGCCGGCGGCGACCAACCCGACTACCACCCCACCCTGGAGCGCTACCAAACTACCAAGCTGTATATGGACGAGATGGAGTTTGCGGGACACATGTCCACCTGCTCCCTGGACAGCTGGATCACCGACTCCGCCGCCGCGGTGACCGCCATGGCCACCGGCCAGAAGACCTATAACGACGTGATCAGCGTCGGCAACATCACCGCCCACGGCGAGATCATGGGACGCGAGAACTCCACCCTGTACGCCGTACCCCTGAAGACGATCCTGGAGATGGCCGATGGAGCGGGAAAGGCCACCGGCGTCGTCAGCACCTCTCGGATCACCCACGCCACTCCGGCCGGATACTACGCCCACGTCGCCTTCCGGGACTGGGAGAACGATATCGCCGAGCAGTGCATCGAGAGCGACATGGAGGTGGCCCTGGGAGGCGGGGCGAGCATGTTCTTCTTC
>DAINAQ010000151.1:0-2786 GCA_036733325.1 Methanothrix sp. | reverse complement strand
GGCAGAGCCGGTCCTCGCCGGGGCAGTTCCCGTAGGTGGCCATGGTGGCACAGGAGGGGGGCTTGTAGGCGGTCCCGCCTCTTCCCGCGATGTGCTCGACCTGGTAGCGGGTCTTCTCCTGGTCGAAGTCGGGGCTGGTGTTGAAGACCCCGACCACCTCGTCCACGGTCATCCCCACCGCCAGGAGGAAGGTGGTGAGGGCGAACCGGGCGGTGTGGGCGAGGTTTGCGCCTTTCGCCACCTGGGCGAGGAAGCCTCGGATGCAGGGGGGGAAGGCCTCCTCGGTCACCTCGCCGAGGTCGACCTTCTCCTCCGCCCTCTTCACCGAGAGCTCCTCCTCGATTCTGGTCAGGTCAACGCGGAGCTTCTCGCATATCGCCGGGGGGACGGGGAGGGGAAGGCCCCGACCGACCCGATCTTTCGCCCTCTCCTCCAGAAGCCGCGCCAGCTCGTGACCGGTTAGAGCGACCCACCCCGCCTCCAGGGATCGGTTGACCAGCTTCCAGCCTGGGCTGTGCAACCTCGCCGCCCCCTTGAGGTAGTCAGAGAAGTGGACCCTCAGGCCTGCCTGGTTGGATTGAGGGAATACCTCCAGGTCGCGGGCGAGGAGGATGAGGTCTTGAAGGCTCTCTGTGCCCATCTTCCGGCTGGCCAGCTTCGCCTCGGCGAGGGCGTACCTCCTGGTCAATAGATCGTCGTTGAGGCATGACACCATCACCCTGGCCAGGGGGTAGGAGAGAAGCTCCGCCAGGGGGTGGGCCCTCTCGTCGGAGATCTCACCCCGGACGGCGCCGAGCACCCGGCCGAGGGCCCTCCTCCTCACCAGGCGGGCGAGCCTGGGCTCTCGGTTCGGCTCTTCCAGGAGCCCCTCCAGGGAGTAGCCCGTCTCCTCCACCCTGGCCGCCGCCTCGCGGGAGAATGGGTAGTCGGAGAGGCTCATTCCTGCTCGATTCTCGGAGCGAGAAGGTAGTTTATCTCGACCCCCTGGCCGAGCTTGAAGCTGATCCTCAGGGGATAGTCGACTCCCATCTCCAGCTTCACCTCCTGGGCTTTGCCGATCGCCTTGCTCATGTCGGCCAGATAGTCCAAAGAGAAGAGAGACCTGGCCTTTCCGGGCTTAAGGCCCAACAGCTCCGTTCCGGGCATCTTCAGCTTGAGGGAGTCGATGTCCCCCTTGGCCTCCATGTAGAACTGGTCCTCGGGGTCGTCGGCCACTCCCAGGACGACGTGATCGGAGACCTTCTCCGCGGCCCTCACCGCCTTCCGCAGCTGCGCGCCGGGGAGGATCACGTGGGCCGGGAGGTCCAGCTCCGGCACCCGGGGCTCTTTCCTTATGGCGCTGGGGTCGATGAGGCTGAGGGTGTAGGATAGGGAGTTCACCCCTATCTTCAGCTTATGGTTCTCCTCGTCCAGCTCGAGGGTGACGTTCTCACCCCGGTCGGCCATGCTTAGGACGTCGCTGAGCCTGACAAGGTCGACGCCGATCTCGCCGGGAGTCGCCTTGAAGTACTCGAAGGCCTCGGAGTTGAGCCGGAAGGAGACCATGGCCACGTTGGCGGGGTCCACAGCCTTCAGCTCAACGCCGTTCTCTGACAGGGTGAACTTCACCTCGTCGACAAGAGACGATACCGCCTCCACAGCATCCCGCAGGGTTTCTGCGCTTATCACTGCCTTGAACATCCTCGTAGCCCCCTCATCGAGAGATCAATTTTATCTTAAATATAGATTATCCCATCAGTCGTACTCTCTCCAGGTGAAATTGCATTTTGTGCATCTGAAGAAGCGGACTTCGCTCTCGTCGGCGGACCGCAGCTGGCGCAGCCACCAGTAAGCGGTATCGTTCCCGCACTCAGGACACTTGTACTTGGTGGTGGGAAGCCCCGCCGCCTCGGAATCCTCGATGACCGTCATGATGCGCTCTTTCTGCTCGGTCTTGCTGACGATGGTGTTGCTCTTCTTCATCTCTATTTTCTTGCCGCACCTTCTGCAGACCAGCATTCCCTCCGAAGGCACCATTATGCTTTTACAATCGGGACAAAACTCCATCAGATGACGAGTACTCACTCGTCATATTAAAGTTTACCAGTTGAGTAAGGAGTGGAGGGTGAGATTCTTCACCGATGCGTCATCAAGACTGAGGTGATCATGAGCACTGCACTGAACCTAATCTGCGAGAACAGGCCCGGGGTGCTGCGGGACATAGCCGGGGTCGTCGCCAGCCTCGGCGGGAACATCGAGTACACCCAGCAGTTCGTTCTGGAGCGGGGGGTGAACAGGGGCAAGGCCACCGTCTACATGGAGATCGATCAGCTGGCCCGGGGGATGGTGGAGGACCTGGAGGCGCTCCCCTCGGTGATGGAGGTCTCCGTCCACCAGTCCTTCGAGAAGATCTACGGCTCCAGGGTGATCATCATCGGAGGCGGCGCTCAGGTAGCCCAGGCGGCCGTGGGAGCCGTCAACGAGGCCGACCGCCACAACCTCCGGGGGGAGAGGATCAGCGTGGACACCATCCCCCTGGTGGGGGAAGACCCCATCGCCGACGCCGTCAACGCCGTGGGCCGTCTCCATCGGGCCTCGGTCCTGGTCCTGGCGGGGGCCCTGATGGGGGGCAGGATCTCCGAAGAGGTCCAGAGGCTCCAGGAGGAGGGGATCCCGGTGATCGCCCTCAAGATGGCGGGGTCGGTTCCCCGCTACGCGGACCTGGTGGTGACCGACCCCATCCAGGCAGGGACCTTCGCGGTGATGCACGTCGCCAAGACCGCCATCTTCGACATAAAAAGGGTTCG
>DAINAQ010000150.1:0-2880 GCA_036733325.1 Methanothrix sp. | reverse complement strand
GCCCCGGTGGCGCCGTCGGAGCGGCCCGTCATGACGACCTTCTTCTCGTGCTGGCTGCAGACGTCCAGGGCCATCTCCAGCCTCCTCGCCTTATCCGCAAACCCTATGTGGCCGAGGAGCATCACCGCTGCCCGCATCATGCTGGAAGGGTCGGCGTATTGGGCTCGCCCCTCCTCCACCATCCTCGGGGCCGAGCCGTGGATCGCCTCGAACATGGCGTGCCTCTTTCCGATGTTGGCGGATCCCGCGGTCCCGACCCCCCCCTGAAACTCCGCGGCCTCATCGGTGATGATGTCGCCGTAGAGGTTCGGCAGGACCACTACCCTGAACTGGGTCCTCCGCTTGGGGTCCACCAGCTTTGCGGCCATGATGTCGATGAACCACTCGTCCAGCTCGATTCCGGGATACTCTTTGGCGACCTTCCTTGCCACCTCCAAAAACTTGCCGTCGCTGGTCTTGATCACGTTCGCCTTGGTGACGGCGGTGACCCGGTCGATCCCGTTCTTCCTGGCGTGCTCGAAGGCCAGCTTCACGATCCTATCAGCTCCCGGGGTGGTGGTCACCGTGAAGTCGAAGGCGATATCGTCGGTGACGTTGAACCCCTTGCTCCCCAGGATGTAGGCGCCCTCGGTGTTCTCCCTGAAGAAGATCCAGTCGATTCCCTGGCTTGGAACCTTGACGGGCCGGACGTTGGCGAAGAGGTCCAGCTCCCGGCGCATGGCCACGTTCGCGCTCTCCAGGTTCGGCCAGGGGTCGCCCTTCTTCGGCGTGGTCAGGGGGCCCTTGAGGATGGCGTGACACCTCTTCAGCTCCTCGATCACCCCGTTGGGGAGCGCCTTCATCGCCCTCGCCCTCTCTTCGATGGTCAGCCCCTGGACGTTCCTGATCTCCACATCTCCCGCCTCCACCTCGGCCTTCAGCAGGTGCTCGAGGACCCTCTTGGCCTCCGCGCTGATGTAGGGGCCTATCCCGTCGCCTCCCACCACCCCGATGACGATGGGGCTGATCCGCGAGTAGTCGATCCAGTCCTCGGCAGACCTCATCTGCTCCACCCGGTCCATCTGCTCGACCAGGAGCTCCTCGAAGTGGGCCTTCGCCCTCTCTATAGCCTCTTTGCGTCCGCTCATAACATCCATCCCTCAGCTGAAATCTCGGTCTCCCTTATCCTCCCCTTCTCTGTAATTAACCCTATGATCACCCTCCGATCGCAGAGAGCCCTTCTTCAATTGGCCTCCACCCATCAAAAATATAAACTTCAACATCCCAGTCCAGGACATGGCAACCCAGGAGATAGTATTCTACGTCATCTTATTCCTGATCGTGTTCATGATAACCAGAATAATCATTAAAATAAGAAGGGGCTATTGATCTCAATTGAGGGATGCGAAATGGAGACGTTTCCACCGGTAATCGCCACCGTAGGTGGCGGAGGCACGCGGCTTTACCCACTGACCCTCGACCAGCCCAAGCCCCTGGTAGACCTCTGCGATACCGCCATCATCGCGACCCTATTCCGCGTTCTGGCGACCCAGGGTTGCAGGCGCTTCATCCTGGGGAGCAAGGGCGCGGAGAATACCCTCCCCCTGAACAACTACTTCAAGGCCGGCGAGGGCTTCTTCAAGAGGCTGGGGATCACCGAGATCGAGGAGTTCTCCTACCAGCCCCAGTACGAAGACAAGGGAAGCGCCGACTCCCTGAGATACTGCGCTAACTTCTTCGACATCAATGAGGATATGCTGGTGGTCTCGGGCGACAACGTCATCGACATAAATCTGAAAAAATTCGTAGAATTTCACCGGAAGAAGGGGGCGGTCCTCACCGTGGCATTGAAAGAGCTGGGGGCGGGCGAAAACGTATCTCAGTACGGCGTCGCCGAGATCAACGGAGATCACCGGATCAGGGGCTTCGTGGAGAAGCCGGCCCCCGGAAGAGAACCCAGCCGGATGATCAACACCGCCTTTTACCTCTTCTCCCCCCAGATCCGGGAGGTTCTCGCCGAGATGGGGGATTCGGCCAGGGACATAGGTGGCGACCTCATCCCCTATCTCACCGAGCACGGATATCCGGTCTTCGGCTATCCCGTCGAGGGCTACTGGATCGATATAGGCACTCCCGAAAGGCTCCTGACGGCGGCGATGGACTTTCTGGGAGGGAAGGTGGAGCATTACGCTTTTCGAAACGAGTACCGACCAGGCCAGTGGGTCAACCCCAGGACCCTGGCCAGGATCGGAAGGTACCTCGACTCTGGAGATATCCAGCTTCGGGGGAACGTCTTCATAGGGAGGAACTGCAGCATCGAGAAGGGCGTGGTCATCGAGAACTCTCACATCGGCCACACCAGCCTAATAGAGAGGGATTCGGTGATCAAAAACAGCATGATCATGAGCTTCGCCTCCATCAAGAGAGGATCGTTCCTGAACAGAACCATCGTGGGAAGGCACTCCACCATCGGGCCGAAATGCGTCCTCGACGCCGACCAGGCTTACAAGAGCCCTGGCCAGATACCGGTGGTGGGAGAGAACGTCATCCTTCCTCAGGAGTCTGAGGTGGGGCCGGGGACGAGGGTAGCCTCCCTCAAGTACAGCTACAAGATCCTCGCCACCGGGAAGTTCTCGCAGCTGGGCACAGACAACGGAAATATTTACTTCTGCGAGAAGTGAAATTACCAGTATCGTTCCCAGCCGCCGGTATCCAGAGCTCTGACCCTATATTTTTTGCCATTCTCGATCAGGAACCTGTGAAGATCTTCGGGGCCTTTGAAGAAGGACTTATCCCGCAGATTGTTGTATATCTCTTCTGAGGTGAACCCGCTGAGCTGGCCTTTGCCGTAGACGATCCTCTCGATGGTGTACCATAAGTCGTCGAACTTTCTGAGGCTTC
>DAINAQ010000149.1:0-2896 GCA_036733325.1 Methanothrix sp. | reverse complement strand
GGCCTCTTTTTGGTCAAGAAGAGGTACGCCCTCTGGGTCTTCGAGAAGGTCGGCGGGGAGTGGCGGGATAAAATAAAGGTCCGGGGGATGGAGACGGTAAGAAGGGACTGGTGCGAGCTGACCAGCAAGACCCTCAACCGCTGTCTGGAGCTGGTCCTCCAGGAGGGGAAGGTGGACGAGGCGGTGGACCTGGCGAGGTCAGTGATGGAGCGGCTGATGAGGCTAGACCTGCAGAAGGACGCCGAGATTCTGGACGACCTGATCCTCACCAGGAGGTACACCAAGAGCAGCTCCTCGTACAAGAACAAGCAGCCTCACGTCCAGCTGGCCGAGAAGATGAGGGGGAGGGGCGGCCCCGTCCCCCAGGTGGGCGACCGGGTCCCCTTCGTCATCGTCCGGGGAAAGGGGCTCTTCGTCGACCGGGCCGAGGACCCCTACTACGTCCTGGGAAAGGACCTGAAGATCGACACCGACTATTACATCGAAAAACAGATCCTCCCCCCGCTCCTCCGCCTCCTCTCCCCCTTCGGGGTATCCAGGGAGCAGCTGGTCTGCCGCCCCGAGCAGCAGAGGCTCTTCGACCTGGAGCCCTTAAGGGCGAAGGGCGCCAAACGGCCTCTGTCCTCGGCCGGGGGCGCCGGCGAGGTCTCGGAGCAGAAGTCCCTCTTCGACTTCTGAGCTTCAAGCTCCCTCCTCGCCCCCCCCCCATTTCCTACGCCCGCGTAATCCATCCATCGCTTTACAGTTACAGCCGCCCCTCAGTTACTGGCCCCACCGCGCCCGCCGCGTCCAAGTCTGGAGTCTTACGCCAGTCATTTCCTCACCCTACGACGCCAGGTTCCCATCGGAGGCGGCGACGAGCTGGACCACCGGAGTCCTTTTTCAGCCCTCCCCTCAACCGACGACTCCAGGGTACCCCTCCGCCGTCGCCCTGAGGAGGACGTCGATGATCAGAGCCGCGAAGAGGACCGCTCTGTAGTTCGCCCCCTGGTAGAAGATCCCCTCTCCCCTCTCTGCGGTGGGGTTTTTGATGAAGTCGACGGTCTTTATGATCATCCATGCCCCCGCCGCCAGGGCCGCAGCGAAGTAGATCGGCCCAAGGCCCGTGACCAGGCCCAGGGCCAGGGATAGGGCGACCCCAAGAATCCAGGCGGCGGCGACGAGCTTTGCCGTCCTGGGGATGCCGAAGGTGACGGGGAAGGTCGGTATCCCCTCCCGCCGGTCCCCCTCCAGGTCCCGGGAGGCGTCGCAGTTGGTGAACCCCCAATCGGTGATGCAGATCATGGCTCCCAGGACCAGAGCCCCAGGGTGAAGGCCGGGCCCTGCTTTCAGCAAGCCGGCCGGGGCCATGGCCAGCCAGACCCCCACCGGGACGATCCCGTAGGCGAGACCGACGAAGATCCAGGAGAAAGGGGTCATCCTCTTCGCCACCTTGGAGTAGACGGCCATGAGAAGGGTCGCCGCGATCAGGGCGACCAGGGATTCGGGGTTGAGATAGAGGGCGACCGCGGCCGCGATCCCAAAGAGGAGGGCGGAGTAGGCCAGGGCCGAGGATCTGGTCACCTGTGACGAGGGTAGGGGCCGGTTCGGCATCCCCACCGCGTCGACGTCCAGGTCGCAGCAGTCGTTGTAGACGTAAGAGCTGGTGATGGCGAAGTACGCCCCCAGGGTGGCGATGGCGAAGGGAAAGGCGGGCGGAAGACCCCCGGTGGTGGCGTAAGCCGCGAGGAGGGCCGTCGCACCGGGGAGGGCGATGTCCATCGGCGCCAGGGGCGGGCGGAGGAGCTCCCAGTAGGCAGCCAGCCCGCCGCCATCGCTGACGCTGCCGCCGCGGCCACCGCTGCCGCCTTTCGAACTTGTGCCATCGTCGTTCATGGAGCTTCTCTTGACTTCGTCGCTTCTCTTGCCACCGGCACCTCTCCCGCCTTCGGTGCTTCTCTCGCCACCGGCACTTCCCTCGCCACTGGCGCTTCTCTCGCCACCGGCACTTCCCTCGCCTCTGGCGCTTCTCTTGCCACCGACACTTCTCTTGCCACCAGCGTTTCTCTTGCCTTTCGCACCCTTCGCATCCGGGGAGCCGCTCAAGCCCTCTCCCTCCTCAGTCCAGAAAACCCTCGAAGACGTCCGAATAATCCTGGGGGCGGATCAGCCAGTCCAGCTTCCCCAGCTCCCTCCCGATGGCGTAAATCTCCCGGTTCCGGGATAGGCCCAGGGCCCTGGCCTTCGGAACCTCGATCTCCCGCAGGGGGGCCGCCTCCTCGCATCTCGGGTTCTCGATCCACCCCTCCTCTATCAGGAAGTAGGCCCCGCCTCCCCGCTCTCTTATCGGCCCGTAGTCCGAAGAGAAGCCTCTGGCGACGAAGTTCGCCATCTTCAGCCTCTTGTTGGACTCGTTGATGGTGATGTGGCCGTAGCCTGGAGGGACCACCACCTTGTCGCCGCCCCTGGCTCTCACCACCACCACGTCGCTGAGATCCTCCCGCTGGAGGAGGTAGGTCGCCTCCCCCTCCAGGACCTCGTAGACCTCGGGGTAGGTGATGGTCTCGCCGGGGACCGGCGGGTGGTAGTGGCCGGCGGTCTTGACGTACTCGCGCCCCAGCATCAGGGGCGGGATGACGGTGATGTCGTACCTGATCCCCTGCTCAAGGAAGAGGTCGCGGTCCCTCCTGCTGAGGGAGAGGTCCCTGTACATGTAGTAGAGCTCCAGGTTCTCGGCACCTTCTGCCCACTCCTTGTCGTAGAGGACCTCATCCATGTCGTGGAGCATCCTCACATCGGGCTCCATGGTCTTTCCACCGAATTCGAGCTCGTTCAAGTCTCAACACCCGGAGAGGGATGGAACGGCAAATTTATAACGTTTTTCCGAGAAGTAGACATCATGGAAAATGATGAGAAG
>DAINAQ010000148.1:0-2904 GCA_036733325.1 Methanothrix sp. | reverse complement strand
GCAAGAGACCTCGAACCTCACGAGATGGAGTGGAGATGGTACGGCCCGAACGGCCGGCTCTACGCCCGAACCTTCGCGGTGGTTCCGCCGAAGGACTTCACCAGCGGCGACTGGGAGGGCAAAGTCTGGAGTGCCATCCAGATCAGAGGATGCCCTCCTGCGGGGATGCAGGGCAACTGGAGGGTGGATATCTTCAGGGACTGGATGAAGATCATGACCGTATCCTTCAACATTGGCGGCCAGTACGCCTCATGCTAGCCCCTTTCGGCTGACTCAAAGCCGCCGGTCCGGTCATCCAGCGGCGACATCAGCGGCATCAGCCTGAGCTTCGTCTCTGAGGAGAAGAATTAAAGTATATCATCTCAAATGGCACTTTTGGCTCGGGATTCGAACGAGAGTCGGAGCCCTTTTGCCATCACAATCACGGGGGGTCGGTCATCAGGCTCTCGGCCAGGCCCCTCGCTCCGGAACCTCCGGGGATCGAAAATGATGGTGCCCTCCGATCGTCCGACCGGTGGGGATGGATGAGCTCGAAAGCGAGGCTATAAGCGGAAAAACGAGGTTTTGAAAGATGATAATATCCGTGGCTAGCGGGAAGGGAGGGACCGGAAAGACCCTGGTGACCACCAACCTGGCCGCCTCCGTCGGCGAGGTGGAGCTGGTGGACTGCGACGTGGAGGAGCCGAACTCATACCTCTTCTTCCCCCGCCGGGAGGAGGAGGCCTGCACCGACTGCGAGGTGATGATACCCGTCATAGACGAGGGAATGTGCAAAAGGTGCGGCCGATGCTCGGAGTTCTGCGCCTACAACGCCCTGGCGGTCTTCCCTCAGCAGGTCCTCCTCTTCAAGGAACTCTGCCACGGCTGCGGCGGGTGCGGCCTGGTCTGCCCCGAGGGAGCGATATCCGAGGGGACGAGGGCCATCGGGAAGATCTGCAGGGCGAGGTCCGGGGATTTGAGGCTTCTCTGGGGGGAGCTCTCCGTCGGCGAGCCCATGGCCACGCCCCTGATAAGGTCGGTCAAGGCCGAGGCGAAAGGCGACCTGGTCCTGATCGACTCGCCTCCGGGAACCGCATGTCCCGTCATCGAGGCAATCCGGGAAAGCGACTTCTGCCTATTGGTGACCGAGCCCACCCCCTTCGGCCTTTACGACCTCTCCATCGCCGTCCAGGTGGTGAGAGGGATGGAGATCCCCTGCGGGGTGGTGGTGAACCGTGCAGGCGTCGGCGATCGAGGCGTCTACGACTACTGCAAGAAGGAGGAGATCCCCATCCTCCTGGAGATCCCCATGAAGAGGGAGATCGCCGAGCTCTACTCCCGTGGGCTCCTCTTCTCCGAGGCCATGGTTGAGTGGCGGGACGAGTTCGTCCAGCTTCTGGGAAGGATCGAGGAGGCGGCAGAATGAAGCAGATCGTGGTCATCAGCGGCAAGGGGGGCACGGGCAAGACCACCATGGCCGCTTCCCTGGCCGCCCTCGCCCATGGGATGGCGGTGGTGGCGGACTGCGACGTAGACGCCCCCGACCTCCACCTGATCCTCAAGCCCCGGGTTCAGGAGACCTTCGACTTTTTGGGGCTACAGACTGCACTGATCGATCCCGACAGGTGCACGGAGTGCGGCGAATGCGAGAAGGCCTGCAGGTTCGATGCCATATCAGACTATCAGGTGGATCCCGCCAGCTGTGAGGGATGCAAAGTATGTACCATCGTCTGCCCCTCGGAGGCGGTCGCCATGGTCGACAGAGTCTCGGGGCACGCCTACATCTCCGAGACCCGGTTTGGGCCGATGGTCCACGCCGACCTTTTTCCCGGAGAGGAGGCGAGCGGAAAGCTGGTGACCATGGTGAGGGAGATATCGGCAAGGGTCGCCGAGAGGGAGGAAAAAGAGCTGATCATCATCGACGGGTCTCCGGGGATAGGCTGCCCGGTCATCGCCTCCATCACCGGGACGGACATCGCCCTGGTGATGACCGAGCCCACCATATCCGGGGCCCACGACCTGGAGAGGATCCTGGGCGTGGCCCGGCACTTCGGGGTGGAGGCGATGGTCACGATCAACAAGTACGACCTCAACCTGGAGGTGACCGGGAAGATCGAGGGGCTGTGCCGCGACCTGGGGGTCGAGATCGCCGGAAAGCTCCCCTTCGACCCGGGGGTGGTGGAGGCGATGATCTCGGGGAAGACCCTGGTCGAGGTCGAGGGTCCGGTCGGCGACGCCATCAGGGAGGTCTGGGACCGGATCGGAGCGAAGCTCTGATCCGGCTTGAGACGGCCACTCGCCCATCTCGACCGATCGATGCGCCCGGCCATCGGGATAGCACCGATGTTGCACAAAATCGACCCCTATCCTCGATCTCGCTGCCGCGACACTCCCGGCCATCAGGAGTAGAGCCTGAAGGCGAGGGTGGAGACCTCGGCTTCGGGGTCGTGCTCCACACCCTCCAGGGCGGCGAGGATGGCGGCGGTCTTGTGGAGGCCGGCCACGATCAGCCCTCCGATGGGGCATAGGGGGTGGCTGAGCCCCGCCTCGATCTGGCGATCGCTGGCGGGAGCAAAGAAGCAGCCTCTGATCCGGACGACCAGTCGGCCGTCTTTCTCCTCGAAGGAGCTCGCTCCGATCGCCCCCGAGTCCCTGAGGGTCTCCATGAAGCATCGAATCTTATCCGCCCTGGTCTCGAAGCCGGGCATATTGCACTCCCTGAACTGCTCCATCTCGTCCCAGAGCTTGGTCCCGATGGCCACGCTCATGATCATCAGGCCGCCGGTTCCCTGGGTCGCCTGGATCGCCTCGGCGGTGGTGGAGACGAAGGTCATGATGAACTTTCTCAGGTCCTCGCAGAAAGCGGGGGGCTTCTCATCATTTTCCATGATGTCTACTTCTCGGAAAAACGTTATAAATTTGCCG
>DAINAQ010000147.1:0-3000 GCA_036733325.1 Methanothrix sp. | reverse complement strand
CTCTGCCTGGCCAGGTCCTTCGCCCTGTAGTATCCCTTCTTCCTCCGAGCCACGACGATTGCTCACCCTCGGGCGTATAAAAGAGCTGCCGTCTGCAGGTGGGCGGATGGAGCGGGTGAGGAAAAGCAGGACGCCGGAGTGAGAAGGATAATATTTCTAGGGGAGGGTAGATCACCATCACGATGGCCGCAAAACCTGCTAAAAAGGAGCTAGGCCCAAACCCGGAGATATCCCCCGAGCTTGTGGACTACATCAAAAACAGCTTCTCCGAGCTTCGGATATGCACCACCTGCGAGGGGCCGATCCTCCTCCCGGTGAGGCTCAGCCCCCCCAAACCCATGGATAAGAAGGTCGAGGTCGGGGGGAGGATCCTCTACATCTCCGCCGTCCAGGCCCCCCGGATTAAGAAGATCGACAGCCGGATGCTCCCCAAGTGCGTACTTCAGAAGAGAAAGAAGTGCTGACTTGGAGGAGATGCGAGGGGGGGGGAGGATTCGAGGGGAGAGAGTTCGAGGGGGATAAGATGGGAGAGGATCATGAGGCGAGGGGAGAGGAGGGGACACAAGGAGAGGAGATGCGAGGATACGGATGGCCGAATATGGTGAGGGTGGGAGGCCCCGGCGGGATGACGGTTCCCATCACCTGCTTGATAGCCATTCTTTCAGGGCCCGGATCGACCCGCCCCGATGAGATATCCCGTTCTTCTCCGCGAGGTCCATCTCGGCGATGGTCTTTCCTCCCACCTCGAAGATGGGGTCGTACCCGAACCCCCCGGACCCTCGGGGCCCGGAGGCGATCTCTCCTGCCAGCTCTCCCCTAAAGAGGATCGGCTCCGCCCCCGGCTCCGCGTATGCCACCACCGAGCAGAAGACCGCCCTCCGGTCGGAGGCACCTTCAAGAAGCCGCAGGATCCCCTCGTTTCCCAGAGTCTCGAAGACGTAGGCCGAGTAAACCCCGGGAAAACCCCGCAGCGCGCCGATAAACAGCCCCGCGTCCTCGATCATCACGGGACCATTCAGCTTCTCTCTTGCCTCTCTGATTCCGAAGAGGGCCACCTCCTCCAGAGTGTCCGCCTGGATCTCGGTATACCCCAGGTTCCTCTGCTCCACATCCCCGAGGATGCCCCTGGCCTCCTCGAACTTGCCCCTATTTCCGGTGACGAAGTAGATCATCTGCGCTCCACCGACAAGAGCTT
Organism: Methanothrix sp.; assembly: GCA_036733325.1. Lineage (GTDB taxonomy): Archaea > Halobacteriota > Methanosarcinia > Methanotrichales > Methanotrichaceae > Methanocrinis. Next base: position 1,805 of record DAINAQ010000147.1, on the reverse strand, counting down.
CGATCAAGCTCGTATAATCGGCTTTCGTTCCGTTGCCGGCGTTCCGCATTGCGGGATATTATTAAGGGCGTTGAGGGGAACGTTTTTCACCCCCCTCGGTCACACTCTGCCCAAAGGAAGGCAGGAGCTGATTTGATCATGCTGGAACTGGGGGACAGAATAGCGGTCACAACGGACGGAGTCCGGCGCGAGGGGGTTCTGATGCCCTCGGTGAGCGGAAAGATCGTCATCAAGATGGACAGCGGCTACAATGCCGGCTTCGATCCGGATCGGTCCGCCGTGGAACTTTTGGCCAGGGGCAAGCCCCTCAAAGTCCCCCCGCCTCCGCCCCTCCGGCACCGGCAGGGGCTGCCCAGGGTCTCCATCCTCTCCACCGGGGGTACCATCGCGAGCAAGGTGGACTACAGGACCGGGGCTGTCACCAGTCAGTTCTCGGCCGAGGAGATCATATCCTCGATCCCCGAGCTCCTGGAGATCGCCAACTACGACGGACGGGTCATCTACAACATCCTCAGCGAGAACATGAAGACCGAGTACTGGCAGGTCCTGGCCAGGGCGGTCGGCTCGGAGATAGAGGGAGGGGCCGACGGGGTCATCGTCACCCACGGGACCGACACCATGACCTACACCGCCGCTGCCCTCTCCTTCATGGTGAAGACCCCGGTTCCGATCGTAGTGGTGGGGTCCCAGCGTTCCTCCGACCGTCCCAGCAGCGACGCCGCCATGAACGCCATCTCCGCGGCTGCAGTTGCAACGAGCGATATCGCGGAGGTGACGGTGGTGATGCACGGGACCACCAGCGACGACTTCTGCCTCGTCCACCGGGGAACCCGGGTCCGAAAGATGCACACCTCTCGGAGAGATGCCTTCCGGAGCATAAACCAGCACCCTGTGGCCAGGGTCGACTACCCCTCCCGGAAGATCGAGATCCTGGGAGATCACCATAGAAGGGGAGAGGTCCCCCTGGAGGTCAAGGACGGGCTCGAGCCGAGATGCGCCCTGATCAAGTACTTCCCCGGAGCCAGCCCCGAGATATTCGAATATTATATAAGCTCTGGATACCGGGGGATCATCCTGGAGGGGACGGGGCTGGGACACGTCGCCTCCGACTGGGTGGAAAAGATAAGGTCCGCCACCGACGCCGGGATCCCGGTGGTTATAACCTCTCAATGCATCCGGGGCAGGATCTGCGATCGGGTCTACGACACTGGAAGGGACATGCTCGCCGCGGGAGGGATCGAGGGTGGAGACATCCTCCCCGAGGTGGCCCTGGTGAAGCTGATGTGGGCTCTCGCCAACACGCCTTCCGTCGAGGAGGCGAAGGCGCTGATGAAGACCCCCCTGGCCGGAGAGATCTCGTCCTCGACCCCGATGACGGTGTGAACCTGTTCACCTCAAACCAGGTCACTGGGACCCGAAGGGGGATCTCAGGCTCCGGCCTCCCCCCAACGCTTATAAATCAGATGGATGTATTAGGCAGGCTCAAGTTCACTTTGGAGGAATTCAGTTTTGGCACGTAAACCAGCAAGCATGTACAGAAGGCTGGAGCGCCCCTATACCAGAAGACAGTATATGGGGGGCGTTCCGGGAAGCAAGGTCGTCCACTACGACATGGGCAACCTCAACACCGAATTTCCAGTCACACTGACCCTGGTGGTCAGGGAGCCCTGCCAGATCAGGCACACCGCTCTGGAGGCCGCCAGGATCACCGCCAACCGTTACCTCATGACCTATGTGGGCAGGCTCAACTTCCACATGAAGCTGAGAGTATACCCCCACCAGGTCCTCAGGGAGAACAAGCAGGC
>DAINAQ010000146.1:0-3005 GCA_036733325.1 Methanothrix sp. | reverse complement strand
TCAGGCCTTCTCCAGCGCCCGGTCCAGGTCTGCGATTATGTCCTCGGGGTCTTCGATCCCCACTGAGATCCTCACCAGGTCGTCGGCGATCCCCGTCTTCACTCTGACATCCTGAGGGACGTCGGCGTGGGTCATGGAGGCGGGATGCTGGATCAGGGTGTCCACCGCCCCCAGGCTCACGGCCAGGGTGCAGAGGCGGACCGCGTTCATCAGCCTCCTCCCCGCCTCAAGACCCCCTCTGACCCCGAAGGAGAGCATCCCTCCATATCCGGACATCTGCTCCTTGGCGATGTCGTGCTGAGGGTGGCTCGGAAGGCCGGGGTACCTCACCCAAGCGACCTTCGGATGCTCCTCCAGGAAACGCGCCACCTCCATGGCGTTGCTGGCGTGGCGGTCCATCCTCAGATGGAGGGTCTTCAGCCCCCGGATGCAGAGCCACGCCTCCAGGGGTCCCATCGTCCCCCCGGTGTTGTGGACGACGGGGGCCATCTCCTCTATGAACTCCTCCTTCCCCACCACGATCCCGCCAAGAAGGTCGGCGTGACCTCCGATGTACTTGGTGCAGCTGTGGAGGACCACCTCGGCCCCGAGGGCCAGGGGCCGCTGAAACCGGGGGGTGGCAAAGGTGTTGTCCACCGCGGTGACGGCCCCCGCCTCTCGCCCCATCCTGGAGATCTCCGCGATGTCGCAGACGGTCAGGGTGGGGTTTGCGGGGGTCTCCAGGAAGATCATCCTCGTGGTCTCCTTGAGCGCCGCCTCGACGGCCCCCGGGTCCGAGGTGTCGACGAAGCTGACCTCGATCCCGAGCCTGGTGAGGATCGAGGAGAAGAGGCCGTAGGTGCATCCGTAGACCACGTCCGTGGAGAGGAGATGGTCCCCCTTCTTCAGAAGAGCGAGGGCCACCGCGGTTATCGCCGCCATCCCCGAGGAGAAGGTCTGGCCGTCCTCTCCTCCCTCCAGGGTGGCCACCTTCTCCACCAGGGCGGCGTGGGTGGGAGTGTTGGGGGTCATCCGGGCGTAGGTGTACCCCTCTTTTCGACCCGCAAACCGGGCGGCGCCCTGCTCAGCGCTATCGAATACGAAGGTCGAGGTCTGGTATATGGGGATCGCATGAGAGCCGAAGGCCGGGTCCGGCTCCTCGCCGGCATGAACGCAGAGGGTATCGAACTTCATTTCCTGATTCATCTTGGAACCACCACCAATTCTCGCTAAAAATTCATTTGACAGTTTGTCCGTCATGATATATCTTCTTTATTTGAGGAGCCTTCGCTTCCAGAAGTGTTGGGTTATCCGCGATATAGCGGTGAAATGATTTTGCGAGGCCGGATGAGGATATCCAAGATAAAGCGGCAAAAATGTGACCTGCAAGGCCGGACCGCGGGAGTCCTGTGTTCTGCAAGCTGAAATCTGCAACCAGAATCTTTATATTCGATGGAGAGGAAAGGTTATGCCCGTTTGGTGCATCGAATGGTCGATCATTACCAACCCGTTTGTCTCTGCTCCATCGGCGAGGAAGAGTCTCTTCTTCCCGGAGAGAGAACCGCTTACGTCTGCCGACACTGCGGGGCCACTCCCTTTATGGACGGATCTCATCATGAGAGAAGCTGTCCGAGATACAGACCCTGAAGCTCAATAGGCGCGGATTCTGAAGACGTTGCCGAAGGCCCAGAAGCCTTCAGGATGTGAGGACGACGGATAGAGGCTTCGTTACGCCGCAAATTGATCCATTTTTCTTTGATTGAGCACCTGGTCGGTCGGCTTCCTCAATTTAAACCTCGGCGCCGGATGCCGCCGCAGACCTCGCGATCGGAAGCAATGCTGCTTGTGGACCGATCTCGATGGCCCTAAAATCAGCACCAACGGTGAGGATATTTCGATGGCTCCGTCTCCGCCACCTCGTCGGGCGTATCCTGAGAAAAATGTAGTACGGTGCCTGAAGCGAAAGCTTCAGACCCGTTTCATTCAAAGGTGAGGCTCGCCTCCCCCCTTCCGACGTCATGTCTGATATCCGGTGAGTCAGAGCTGGAGACCGACCAGATTATATCGACGGTCTGGCCCGGCGCGAAGGGTTTGTCGAATTCGTCTCCGGTATCCATCTTCCTCTTGAACTCGATCACCGTCCGGCCGTCTGATTCGGAGCCTGCGAACTCCAGGATGTCGTCGGTGCCTCCTAGCTCTTCATCAGGAGGATGAGGGCCATATACCCCGGTAGAGTAGAGGTCGAGGACCGTCGCCACCCCTCCAGCGACCCAGCCCATGACCATGTCCGCATCTTTCATCGCCTGAGTCGGCTCAAAGCCTATGGCGACGAAACCTGCGGTCGACCCTGCGAGGCCCAGGTAAAGGTCTTCATCGTCGTTCTTCCAGAAGACCTCCAGCCTTCCCCCCGATAGGCTGAGGTTCCTCGAGTACTCGCCTTCAGAGATGATGCCATCGGGGGTCCAATCTGCTGCGGCGGTCCCGGAGGATGGAAGTTCAGCGGAAGCGACCGCCTCGGCTTCGGCCGAGTCGACCTCTCCGGCAGGCTCTGTTCCATCCATTCCGACTGCGCCTTCGTCGGGCTGGTCTTGGCTCTCTGCTGCAGATCCCGTCGCCGCGCCCAGACGGAGGGCGAAGAGAGACGGATCATCCCCAACTCCGGCGGGCCAGACGATGGTGTCACCGGCGACGGCCGGCCAGCCGTTGATCCCGGCGGGCGCCTTCTCCTGGAAGACCTCCTCCCCGGAGTCGGCCTTGAAGACGTGGATGGTGCCGTCGTACTCCGCGGTGAAGACCAGGTCGTTTATCACCGTAGCTCCTCCCAGGGCCATGGCATCGAAGTGTCTGATCCAGAGGATCTTGCCGGTGGCAGCATCGATAGCCACAAGCTCTCCTGTACCATTGTTGAAATCCATGGTTGAAGAGTCCAGGGCGGTGGGGGTCCAGTCGGTGAACATGTTCACCACGGGCACGTACAGGACGCCTTCGCTGTAGGCCATGGGGGTCTCAACCCCTCCCAGGACGCC
>DAINAQ010000145.1:0-3030 GCA_036733325.1 Methanothrix sp. | reverse complement strand
GGATGGTGCCTTTCAGGATGGTGCCTTCGATCAGGGCTATGAAGAGGGCCGCCCCGATTATGTCCGCCGTGGAGCCTGGGTTGATGTCCTCCTCCACGAACTCCCGGTCCAGCTCCTGGGCCCGGCGGAGGGTCTCCTCCACGCTATGGCCCAGGATCGATCTCGCCCTGGATGACGCCTCCTCTGCCCGCTTCATCCCGAACTTCGAGGCCACCAGGCTGTCGGGGACCTCCGCCAGGGCCTGGAGGTAGGTCATCACCACCCCGTCGTTGAGGCCGAGGTCAGAAACCCTCCTCCCGAGATCGCCGGCCAGGGCAAAGCTCCTCTCAAACCCCGTCGACCACTCCCTCGCCACCAGGTCGTGGCCCCGGGAGAGGAGCATGAGGTCGAGGAGCGTCTTTCCCTCCGAACGAATCCTTTCGGCGGCGTCGGGGTCCCTCAGGCTCAGATCCTCCACCTCCGCCACCCTGGCCCCGGCGAGGTCGAAGGCGGCGTAGAACTCCACGGCGTCCTCGGTCGTCGTCTCTTCCAGGACCCGGGCCAGATCGGCCTTGAGGTCGCCGCCCCTGCCCGCGGCCGCCGCCAGGGGGATGAGCAGGGCGATTGTTCCGAAGTGGGTGTTCTGAGAGAGGCCCCACCCCCTCCAGGAGGATACCGCCCTTCTGATCAGGGTGCCCGTCGGCTCCGATCCCGCGGCAGCATCCCTGAATGCGGGGTAAGACGCCGCGGCGCTGATCAGGAAGTGGTGGAACTTGATCTCCTCGAAGTCGTGGCCCCGATCGACGTTTCCGGGCTTTGGGGTCGAGGAGAGCTCGATCAGCATGGCGAGCAGTGCCGCCTGAGCTGCCCGGTCCGCAGTCGTCTTCGCCTTCAAGCCCCGCCCCATCTCCGCCTCATTTCCCCTCACCGACCGCACTCCCGACCGCGTTCACCGACCGCATCCACCAATAGCACAACCGACCGCATTCACGCCTTCAGCAGATCCTCTGCGAGCTTCTTCTTCAGCCTCATGTACTCGTCGGGGGAGATCCCCTGGCTGTCCAGGACCGCGTCCCTCATGAAGCAGGGCTTGGTGATCTTGCAGCACCAGGCGAGGCTTCCAAAGCAGGTTCCGTCGCCGGGCTCAAGGGGCGTCCCCCGGGTGAGCTCGAGCTTCTTCTCGATGAACTCTCGGGGGGATAGGCCGATCTTCTTGAGGGCTCCCAGGAGGGGGCAGTTTTTGACCGGAGGGCAGCAGAATGCGATGCCGCGAAGGTCGCCCCCGGAGCAGATGTGCTTGGGGGCGTTGTACCAGCCCACCAGATCCTGGTATTGCCGGAATACGTCGGCGAGCCAGGCCGCGAATTCGGGGTCGGCCTCGTCGGAGAGGGTGATCATGTCCGCCCCCATGGAGAGGAAGTCTTTGGCCTCCTCGAAGCCGCCTACGTCGCACCTGACCAGAAGCGACGGCGATCCCCCGTCGGAGACCCTCTTGATCACCTTGAGAGCGGCGGGGCCCAGCCCCCGCAGGTCGAGGTGGAGGGCGTCCGCCCCCAGCTCCAACAGATCCCGGGCCAGGGATCTCAATTCATCGGCATCCCTGGAACCAACCCTCACCGAAAGGGCGGCGCCCGAGCTCTTGACGGCTCCCACGACCCCGGGCAGATCGTCTCTTTTGGAGAGCTCCACCTCCATCAGCAGCCCCTCTTCGGCCGCCATCCTCCCTGCCTCGGCCAGGTCTTGGATGGAGCCTCCGGACGTCGAGAATCCCAGGGCCGACCGGGTGTGCAGCCGATCCAGGGCCTCCTTTATCTCGGAGAGGGCGACCTGGTCCAGGTTGAAGCTGCCCAGCATGACCAGCCCCGCCGAGCCGTTGAGGCCGGCGAGATTCGATGAGTCCTTCGGGGAGTCGTTAGTGGATTCATCCGATAGACCGTCCGATGAGCGGTCCGGTGAACCGTTCGAGGAAACGATCGCCAGGGGATTATTCAGGTTAAGGTATCCGATTTTCAACATCAATATCGGGCCCCATGACGAAACTCCTGGAGGGCATATCAGCTTTTCGGCCTCCATGAAATCGATCCGGATCGGACCGTCGCGGGGGGGGGGTCAAAATTGCGTCCTGGAGAAAAAATGAGGGTTCTGGATCGATCAAGCCTTCTTGGTCAGAACCATCGGCTTTCCGCAGCAGACCAGCTGGCCCGCGCCGGCCTCCCGGACCTCCACCACGTTGCCGCAGATCTCGCACCGATAAACCTCGCCCACTTTGGTCAAATCATCTCACCTCTAATCCATCAGTTTGGACTTTTTACTTTAAGGCTCTTTTGCCGGAGGCCCGAAAGTCCGGCAGGTTCTGCCAGGATGATTACGGGATGTCATCTGGGTTGGAGATAGAGCCTGAAGATGGTGGTCGAAGATGGCGAAGGCCGGAGGTCACTCGAACCCCTCCACGAAGCTCCTGACGCAGAGGCCGAGGTCGGAGTGGTAGCCCCCCTCCAGGATGGCAAACCTCCGACCTTCGCACTTCTCCTCCGCCCCCTCTCTGACGATCCGGCCGATCTCCCGGTAGTCCGAGAGGGTGAGGAGGCCCCCCCAGTCCTCAATGTAGGTGTCGAATCCGGCCGAGACCGCCACCAGGTCGAAGTCATTGATGGCGACCGCCCTCTCCACCTGGTCCAGGTACCCGGTCCGGTCCAGCTTCAGGTAGTCGAACCCCGCGTCGATGGCGCCGACGTTGACGATCTTCACCATATCGTCCCACCGGAATATGCTCACCGTCCCGTCGCCGAAGTGGAGGTCGATGTCGATGATCAGGACCTTTCCCCGCCGGCCCGCCGCCATGCCCCCGATCTGGCCCTCCATCTCGCCCTCTATCCGACCGTCCATCCGTCCCTCCGCCCCGCCCCCGATCCGGCCTTCGATCTTCCTGACGGCGACGGCCATGTTGTTGAGGTAGCACATCCCCCAGGCGTGAGTGGCGGAGGCGTGGTGGCCCGGCGGCCGGATCAGGGCGAAGGCGGGCTCCCCCGCCAGGGCCAGCTCGGCGGCGAG
>DAINAQ010000144.1:0-3101 GCA_036733325.1 Methanothrix sp. | reverse complement strand
CCGCTCCACCGAGACCCCCAGGACGTTCATGTTGGGATCCCCCAGGTCCAGAACTCCCGAAAACCCGGCCTCGGCCAGAACCTCCAGCCTCTCCTCGATCCTCTCCACCGCCAGCATGGGCGCCTCCTGGAGGTTTCCCAGGATCCTGCCGGTCCCCGTCTCCATCATCTCCACCACGCTGGTCAGCTCCTGGCTGATCAGGACGTCGATCGGATCGATGGTGGTGGCCCAGTACATCAGCATATCCGTGAACCGGACCGGCTCGCGGTCGATCACCTCGATCACTCCTCCTCCCCGGGGTCTTACCGGGATCCCCGCCTTGAGAAGGACCGCGCTGACGGTGATGCTGCAGGCGGACATGATTTTGGCCCGGCTCCCCAGGGTCTCCACCTTGAGGTAGGGGCTGACGGCGAGGCCGCTCTCCATCACGTCCCGGAATATCCGCAGGGTAGGCCCCAGCATGTCCAGATCCACCATGGAGGTGTTGGTTATGATCTTGCCCTTCATCTTCTGGGGGTCGAAGCTCACCATCTGCATCAGGTTCTCTATTCTGCTCAGGGAAAAGACCAGGGGCTTCAAACCTATCACCGAATCCATGGCCGCGGGGCGGGTTCTCTTTCGGGCGTCGGCCGCGGCCCGATATCCCTGAAGGTAGCTCATCCTTTAAATACGATGGAGATGGGGCGGGCAAGCCGTCTTATACCACCTCTTACATACTTGGCCAAGATGTTGCGCCAGAGGTTCGTGCTCGATACCACAGCCCTGACCGACTCCCTGGCCTGGGAGGGGGAGGGTTGCACCAGCATCTGCGAGGGGATGAACGCCATCCTGGACTGCGTCGCCGAGGCCAGGCTCCACCTTGGCATAAGCTGCTACATCCCCTACCCCTCCGTCTACAACGAGATCAGGGATTTCGTCAGACACAACGAGTGCGACGAGGCGGTCTTGATCAAGGTGGACACCTGGCTGGTGAAGATGACTCCGGACCGCTACGAGGTGAAGATCCCCTCCAAGGTCTTCTACGAGTACGTCTACTACATGCGGAGCAGGATCAACAAGGGGATGAACGTCGCCGAGGAGGCGGTCTGGGAGGCGGTGGCCAGGTGCATCGCCCTCAGCGCCGAAGAGGGGGACCTCACCCCGATGAAGAGCGAGATCGAGAGGGAGGCGGTGGGGGGGATCGTGAGGAAGTTCAGGGAGAAGTACAGGAGCGCTCTCCGCTACGGCATCCTGGACAGCGCTCCCGACATCGACATCCTCCTCCTGGCCAAGGAGCTGAACGCCGCGGTGATATCCCAGGATCTGGGCGTCCAGAGGTGGGCGGAGCAGCTGGGCCTCCGCTACCTGGAGGCGAGAACCTTCCCCGTGATGATCAAGGAGTACCTCAGCCGGGCCAGAGCGATCAAAAAGAGCGACGGCCTTCCCCTTTACTTCCCGCCCTCGGGGGAGGACGAAACTCCCTGAGCCGACCGATTTAGACGATCGGAGATCATCAGCAAAAAATCATTAAAAATTTTTGTTTTTGGGCCCCGGCGGGAGGGGAGGCGAAGCCCATTCTGAGCCCCCCCCTTCAGGATCCCAGGAGCCTGTCCAGGAGCCATTCCGGCTCGAACTTCACCAGGTCCGGGTAGTCCTGCCCAACGCCGAGGAAGAGGACGGGCTTACCCGTAATGTGAGATATGGATATGGCGGCACCGCCCTTGGCGTCGGCGTCGGTCTTGGTGAGGATCGTCCCGTCGATCGGCACCGCCTCGTTGAAGAGCCTCGCCCTCTCTACGGCATCGTTTCCTGCGATCGCCTCGTCGACGAAGATGAGGAGGTCGGGCTTTACCACCCGAACGATCTTCTTCATCTGGTCCATGAGGTTGACGTTGGTGTGAAGCCTTCCCGCGGTGTCCGCGAGGACGACATCTTTGTGGTGGGCCTTGGCGTACTCCACGGCGTCGAAGATGACTGCGGCGGGATCTTTGCCGTCCTTGTGCTTGACCAGCTTCACCTCCAGGTTGTTTGCGTGGACCTCGATCTGCTCCACCGCGCCCGCCCGAAAGGTGTCCCCAGCGGCGAGGACGATGGAGTAGCCCCGATCTCGAAGGTACCGTGCGACCTTGGCGATGGAGGTGGTCTTGCCGGTCCCGTTGACCCCCACGAAGACTATCTTCACCGGCCTATCGGCCAGGGCGATGAACTCATCGACGTCGAAATAGTTCTCCGATAGAACCTGGCGGAGGGCGGACCTCAGGGCCTCCTCCACGATCTCGCCGGTGTCGGCCCGGATCTTCTTCTTCCTCCCGACGAGCTCGCCCTTGACCGAGGCCACGATCTTCTCGGCCACGGGGAGGGCGACGTCGCTTTCGAGGAGGGCCATCTCCAGCTCCCAGAGGGGGTCGGTGAGATCCTTTTCGTCCAGGACCACCTCCTGCTCAAAGATGAGGGACCTGGCTCGAGAAGTGAAAGACTGCCTGGTCCTGGCCGCGTTGTTCTCAGGGGCGGGGCCCGCCTCGGCAGCCACTTCGACCGCTGCTTTGCCCTCGTCTTTCGAGGGCTTCATCCCCTCGGCGGCGGCTTTCGCCTCAGCCTTCCTGGCCTGGTTCTCCCCCTTCTCCTGGATCTTGGTGGATACGGCCTCTTTGAACCCCTTCAGCCTCTCCTTGAACCTGTTGAACAACTCTTTCGCCCCTAATCTGCAAACTGCTGCTCGTATTGGGCGGCGATCGACTGGATCTTGCCCATCTCCTGCTCGATCTTGGAGAGGGTCTGGTTCAGCTTGGCCGAGGCCTCCGATAGCTGCGCCTTCCTCTTGGTGAGGGATTCCCTGGCATCGGCTGCGCTCTTCTCGATGCTCACCCCGGCGCCGACGCCCACGATCACCTTGTCTCTGGAGGCGAGCCTGGCGTGGACGAACGAGCCCTGACCGATGGGGACCAGCATCTCCTGGCCGTCCTCGGCCGTCTCCATCGCCTCCACGGCCTTCAGGGCCTTCTCGCACCCCTCCATCGAGATCTGGAAGAGGCCCAGCTGCTGGACGATCGCCTCCGCCTCGGTCTGATACTGCTGATAAACCATCAAGAGTCTCCTGACCTCCTCCTCGCTGGGAGCAGCCG
>DAINAQ010000143.1:0-3106 GCA_036733325.1 Methanothrix sp. | reverse complement strand
AGTCGGAGTCGTCACCAGGGGCAAGTACGGCGAGCGTCTCATCGAGACGATAAAAAAGAGGACCGACTTCGAGGTGGTCTACGTTGACCTTCCCCAGGCGTTGCCGGAATTCATCGAGGACCCCGGGGAGTTCCTCGACGACCTCGGCCTGGACCCGGAGTTCTTCACCTCGGACCTGATCATCACCTACTCCCTCCACCCCGACATCACCCCGGAGATCGCCATCAGGGCCGGGAAGGGTGGAGCCCAGGCCGTCATCGTCCCCGGGGGCATGGGAAGAGCTGGGTCGGTCCCCGAGCTTCAGAAGATCGCCGACCAATACGGGATCTACATCGAGGTGGACGAGATCTGCTGCACCCTTGACAAATGCGGCATCGAGGCGGTGGACGCCTTCGCCGAGAAGCTGGGCAGGCCGGAGATGAAGGTCGAGGTGGAGGACGGCCGGATCGCCGAGGTCGATGTGGTCAGGGGCTCGCCCTGCGGCAGCACCTGGCACGTGGCAGAGGACGTGGTCGGGGTGAAGCTGGAGGATGCGCCGCCTCGGGCCGGCCTTCTCTGCCAGATGTATCCCTGCAGGGCGGTCCGGGGCGGCGAAGGGGGGATTCACACCTCCGGCGACCTTCACAAGTACGCCATGGAGAGGGCCCTGGGGCTCGAGGCCACGCTCAAGATCGCCGACCAGTCGAAGCCGATCAAGATCCGGGGGAAGGCCCGAAGATGAGGCGGACGGACCTGGTCGAGGCCACGGTGGCGGTCCTGAAGAAGGCAGAGACGACCCTGCCACCCTGGGTGATGGAACTGATCGAGGAGGCCGCGGGGAGGGAGACGAATGCCATCGCCCGATCTTCGCTAGCGTCGATGCTGGAGAACGTCAGAATAGCATCTTCCGACGGGGTCCCCCTATGCCAGGACACCGGCCTTCCCGTATTCCATCTGGAGATGGGCCGTGACCTGGAAATCCCTCCTTTTCTCGAGGAGGCCATGGCCGAGGGGGTCCGCCGGGCAACCACAGAGATCCCCCTCCGGCCGAACGCCGTAGATCCTCTGACCAGGAAGAACACCAGCGACAACACCGGTCGGGGGATGCCCGACCTGATCATCGATCTAGTACCAGGAGATGAGCTCCGCATCACCGCCTTCCCCAAGGGAGCGGGCTCGGAGAACGCGAGCTTTCTGGCGATGCTAAACCCCGCCGACGACCCCCTGGACTACGTGGCCCGGGAGGTGGCAAACCGGGCCGGCAGGGCCTGCGCCCCCGTCTTCGTGGGGGTTGGCATAGGCGGGACCTTCGACCTCGCCGCGAGGCTCGCCAAAAGGGCGCTCTTCAACATGCCCGGCAGCTCAGAGACGGAGCTGGCCCTCCTCTCCGAGATCAACCGGATCGGCCCCGGCCCCATGGGCCTGGGCGGGGATACCACGGCCCTGGGGGTCAGGATCGAGACGGCCCACTGCCACACTGCATCGCTGCCGGTGGCGGTGAACATCCAGTGCTGGGCGAACAGGAGCGCGACCGCCACGGTGAGGGGTGAGGGATGGAGCATAGACTGAAAGTGAGGGATGAGAGATGGAGCACAGACTGAGGACCCCCATATCCGAAGAGGACGTCTCGGCCCTCCGGGCCGGAGATCTCGTCTGGATCAGCGGGACGGTCTTCACCGCTCGGGACCGGGTCCACGCCCTCCTCGGCTCCGGCGAGGAGCTCCCCGTGGACCTGGCGGGAGCCGTAGTCTATCACTGCGGTCCCCTGGTCCGGGAGGGTGAAATCCTGTCCGCCGGCCCCACCACCAGCGGCAGGGTCGCCCGATATACCAGGGAGGTGGTGGAGAGGGGGGCGAGGCTGATCGTGGGGAAGGGGGGGATATCTGAGGAGGCCGAGGCCCTCCGGGGGAAGGCCGCCTACCTCGCCTACCCCGGAGGATGTGGCGCCCTCGCCGCCCGCGGCCTCAGGGTGAAGAGGCTCCACCTCCCAGAGCTGGGCATGGCTGAGGGGCTCTGGGAGCTGGAGGCCCAGGACTGGGGGCCGATGATCGTCGCCATCGACTCCTGCGGACGCGACCTCTATCTGGAGGCGAGGCGATCCCGGCCCATGAGCTCGGCGGACTGAGGCGGGCCGCTGAAGAGGTTCGATACCTCCTGGATCGGGGCTATCCGTCGGGACCGGCCATCAGGTTCGTCTCCGACCACCGCCGACTTCCTCGGGAGGACCGGTTCATCCTGGCCAGGGTGGCGGTCCCTTCGGACCTGGCGGCGTCGCGAGAAAGAAAGCGACTTTCGGTGGGGGAGCTTGAAGGCAGAACCATCGCCGTCGACGGCTACAACGTCCTCATCACCGTGGAGAGCCTCCTATCCGGCGTTCCCGTCTACCTCTGCGACGACGGCTTCTTGAGGGATACAAGAGGCGTCTTCAGAAGGTTTCAACTCTCCGACCTGACCGTCATCGCCCTGGAGGAGGTCATCTCCATCCTCAAAGAATACGGCGTCGCCCGTGCCGAGTTCATCCTGGACCAGCAGATCAGCCGGAGCGGCGAGCTGGCGGCCAGGATCAGGGAGATGATGGCAGACCTGGACCTCCCCGGGTCCGCGAAGACCGCGAGGGACGCGGACCGAAGGCTCAAGCTCGCCGCCTCTCCGGTCGCAACCGGGGACGGGGCCGTCATCGACGCCGCGAGCGAAGTCGTGGACATCCCCGGAGAGGTCGCGAATAGAAGGGTGATCAAGGCCGCAGTCATATAATCTTCAGGTCGATCGCCGGAATTTTGGCCTCTCGAATGTTCTGACCCTACTATAGTTATTTATTATATCCATGACCAAGAGAGTAGATAGATAGATCATGGCAATGTAGGGGGTAATTCGGAGATGAAGAAGATCAAGGCTATGCTTGCCTTTTTTGCGGTTTTGTCGACCGCTTCTCTGGGCGGGGCGATATGGTTTCCCTTCGTTCCACTCAGCGATTATACCATGGCCAAGTCCGTGAACCACAACTGGGAGCCGGTCTACAGGACCTACTCCTTCTCGCCTGCCGACGATCAGGCAGTATCCTGGGTTAGGTTTGCAAGAGACCTCGAACCTCACGAGATGGAGTGGAGATGGTACGGCCCGAACGGCC
>DAINAQ010000142.1:0-3160 GCA_036733325.1 Methanothrix sp. | reverse complement strand
GTCTACTCCACCTGCACCTTCGCCCCCGAGGAGAACGAGGCGGTGGTCTCCTGGGTCCTGGATCAGGTCCCCGGAATCGTCCTGGACGACGCCTGGATCGGAGGGCTGGAAGGCTCACCCGGTCTTGAAGAGTGGGAGGGCTCGAAGTTCGGAGAGGAGATGCAAAGATGCGTCAGATACTACCCCCACCAGAACGACGCGGGAGGATTCTTTGTCGCAAAGCTCATTAAAGAATAAGTCTCCCTTCCAGCCGCTTGATAGAGCTGTGGTGGCGGGGATGATGCAGTCCAGGTTCGGGATCCCTCTCGAAGCATTCGAAAGCGTCAGCTTCTACAGGAGGGGTAGGAACGTCTGGGCCTTCAGCCTCCCCGAGATCCCGGATTTCAGTTGCGAGTCGGTGGGGCTCCGGTTCATGTCGGTCCGGGGCCGGGTCCCCAAGCCCACAACCTCCGCCCTCCAGCTTTTCGGCCGTTATGCAACCAAGAACGTCGTCGATCTCAGCTCCGACCAGGCGGAGAAGTTCGTCGCCGGGGTGAGACAGAGTATCTCTATCCCGGTCGAAGATGGATATGTGGTGGTGACCCTTGGCGGCGAGGTTATCGGCTGCGGTCAATATCTGGATGGTGAGCTCATCTCCCAGCTTCCAAAGGAGCGGTGGATAGGAATAGATGGGGCCTGCGACGGCTCATCGGGAGGAGGCCGTCGATGATCTTCTCCCAGGGGAGCGAATTTCTGAGTCTGGAGGATTCCCCTCTCCAGCGAGGCGGCTGGATCGATGGCCCCTCCCTCCTCTCGCTCTATCACCAGCCGCTCCGGCTCTTCCGCCTCGCTAACCTCTATCGGGAAGAGTGCTCCGGGGATGAGGTCTCCTTCGTCGTCAACAGAAACGTCAACTTCACCAACCGGTGTGTAGGAAGTTGCAGCTTCTGCGCCTTCAGGCGGCATGACGGCTACCTCCTCTCCGAAGAGGAGATCCTGGAACGGGTGGAGGCCGCAGAGAGGTTCTCCGCCACCGAGATCTGCATTCAGGGGGGGCTTGCCCCGGGACTGGCGCTGGAGGACTACTGCCGGATCCTGGAGGCGGTGAGGGAGAACTACCCCAGGATGCACCTTCACGCCTACTCCCCCATGGAGGTATTTTACATGTCGGAGAACTCCGGCGTCTGCCCCCAGGACTCCATAAAGGAGCTGAAACTGGCGGGCCTTGGATCGATGCCCGGAACCGCGGCCGAGATTCTGGTGGACCGGGTGAGACGGGAGATCTGCCCCTCCAAGCTGACCGCGGACCAGTGGCGGGACGTGGTCACCACGGCTCACCGCCTGGGGGTTCCCACCACCTCCACCATGCTCTACGGCCACGTCGAGAGGCTGGAAGACCGGATCCACCACCTCCTCTTCCT
Organism: Methanothrix sp.; assembly: GCA_036733325.1. Taxonomy (GTDB): domain Archaea; phylum Halobacteriota; class Methanosarcinia; order Methanotrichales; family Methanotrichaceae; genus Methanocrinis. Next base: position 1,760 of record DAINAQ010000142.1, on the reverse strand, counting down.
CCGGGAGATCCAGGCCGAGACGGGCGGGTTTACGGAGTTTGTCCTCCTACCCTTCATGCCCGGAAACAACTCCCTGGGACCCCGGTCCCGGAGGATGGGCCACCTGGAGAACCTGAAGATGCACGCCCTGGCCAGGGTCGCCCTCCACCCCCTGATCACCAACATCCAGGCCTCCTGGGTGAAGCTGGGAAGGGAGCTCGCCGGCAGGACCGTCTCCTGGGGGACGAACGACCTCGGCGGCACCCTGATGGAGGAGAACATCTCCCGGACCGCCGGGGCTCTGGAGGCGGAGGGGATGACCCCTAATCAGCTCTGCGACCTGATAGAGAGGAATGGTAGGGTTCCGGTCCAGAGGACGACCCTGTACGGCCGGGTTAGGTGATATCCCCGGACCGAAATGACCTCATCGGCGAGGCATCACCGAAGTGGATCGTCTCCAAAAGCTCTGCCTTACCTGGCCCCATTTGCGGTAAGGGGCGCAGAATGAGATAATCAGGCCTATATTTTGGCCCTTATCATAACAAATATCATATAGTACCAGTAGTTCTACTTCGGGGAGTTATCTGATGACCAAATTGTCCTCTTTGCTGCTGATCTGCATGGTTACGGGTCTTTTCGCCCCGGTTGGGAGCACCTGGGCCGCGGACGGGCTGGATACCGTCACCGTCACCGGATCGACGACGGTCATGCCCCTGGTGGAGATCTGCGCCGAGAAGTTCAACTTGATCCAGGATGAGGTCGTGGTGACCGTCAGCGGAGTCGGAGGTTCCGGAGTGGGGATAAAGAACGTGGCCAGCGGCTTCTCCGACATCGGGATGTCCTCCCGAAAGGTCAGGGCCGACGAGATCGAGCTTTACGGGGACAACTTCACCGAGCAGCTCATAGGCTACGACGCCATTTGCATCGCCGTCAGCCTCCCTGTATATGATTCGGGGGTCACCAACGTCAGTCGGGACCAGCTCCGGGCGGTGTACGAGGGGAACCTGACCAGCTGGCGGGATCTGGGAGGTCCCGACCAGGAGATCTACGTCGTGGCCCGGATGGTGGGCTCGGGAACCGGGGACATCTTCAACGAGGTGGTGATGGGCGACCTGGAGACCGAGACCCTGGGAGCCGACACCTACGCCCAGAACAACGCCGAGGTGAAGACCGCCGTTACCATGAGCGATAAGGCGATCGGTTATCTCGGCTTCAGCTACGTCCAGGACGGGGACCTGATGCCCGTAGCCTACCAGGGAGTCGTCCCCACCGTTGAGAGCATCAGAGGCGAGACCTATCCCCTCACCCGCCCCCTTTACGTCATAACCTGGGACGAGCCCGACCAGGGCGAGCAGGCCTTCATAGACTTCCTCCTGGGAGAAGAGGGCCAGTCCATGGTGGAGGAGATCGGATTTCTGCCCGCAGGATGAGACTCCCAGTTTAATATCCGAGTTTAAATGAACTGGAAATCCCAAATTAAAAAAGTTGGAGGGAGCGGCGCCAGGCCTTTCGAGCACAAGCGCCTCTCGTTTACCATCGTGAGGTTTCTCATCCGCAGTCTTCGCAGTACTGGGCCCTGGAGGTGTCGTTCCAGGACTCTCCCCAGGCCTTCTCCCGACAGGTGCAGTCGAAGATCTCCTCCTCGCCCCAGAGCTTGTCGTAGTCCTCCATGGAGCCGTAGCCGCCTATGCAGCAGGAGAGCCAGTCATCCCTCGGCTTTGATCCCGAGCAGCTGGTGCAGATCTCCATGTTCTTGGTGATCTTGAAGGTGCCGATGTAGT
>DAINAQ010000141.1:0-3166 GCA_036733325.1 Methanothrix sp. | reverse complement strand
TTCCGGTCTCGCGCTTATGTCCCTCTTTCAGAATGAGTATAGGAGCGTTTGTTAAGCCAGCCAAATCGAGGCCTCCCCTTTCGTTCTGGTCATCAGCAGTTTAAAGTTCTATATAAATATTTCGGAATGCCGCGGAGCGCCGGAGAGCTCAGTATAGAGTCTATATAGGAAAATGCTATATATATGGGTATGGCGAAAGTTCAATCGATTGATAGAACCTGAGAGATCGACGAAGTTCGGGCTTCTGACGGCGGTATTGCTGATCGTGGTGGCGTCAGGGTGCGCGGAAGAGCGGGACAGAGAGAACCTGGTCGTCACCGGCTCAACCACTGTTCTTCCCGCCGTGGAGAGGTGCGCGGAGGTCTTCAACCAGGTCCAGGACGAGATCGGCGTCCAGGTGAGCAGCGGCGGATCAGGTCGCGGAATTCAGGACGTTGCTTCCGGGCTTGCCGACATCGGCATGGCCTCTCGAGAGGTGAAGGAGTCGGAGATCTCGCAGTTCGGAGACCGGTTCACAGAGCACCTCATCGGCTACGATGCCATCGCCGTGGTGGTCAGCAGAGAGATTTACGATGCCGGGGTCAGGGACCTCTCCTCCGAAGAGGTCTCGGAGATATACTCGGGCAAGATCAAGAGCTGGAGGGATCTCGGCGGTCCCGAGGTCATGATTCTGCCTGTGGCGAGGGTTCCCGGATCGGGGACCGGAGATACCTTCAACGAGATGATCATGGGCAGCACCCGTGCCGAGACCGAAGGGGTAGAGGTGAACGCCATGGAGAACGCCGAGATCAAGACCCTCATAGTCCAGAGCGATAAGGCCATCGGGTACCTGGGGATAGGATACGCCAGGACCGGGAACCTGGGAGCCGTGGCCCTGGACGGGGTCAGTCCGACCGAAGAGAACATCAAGAACCAGACTTACAAGCTATCCAGGCCCCTTTACCTGTACACCTGGGACGGCACCAGCGAGGAGGAGGCGGAGTTCATAAATTTCGTCATCGGCCCTGAAGGTCAGAGGATAATGGAGGAGGAGGGCTTCTTTTCGGCCGCGGCCCCCGGCCCGGATGGTCGGGGATGATAACGAGAAATTCTGGGCCGAATGAGGATTTCAGGCCAGACGAGAATTTCAAGCTGAATAAGAATTTTTGGCCGGATGAGAATGAGAAAATTTCGGAGCGAATTTCAGGCCTAATTTTTATTACGGGGTCTTGCGATGCCTTTCAAGATTGAGTCGAAGAACCTGAACCTTTGGTACGGCGAGAACCACGCCCTGAAAGATATATCCATCGGCATGCTCGAGAATCGGATCACGGCGCTGATAGGCCCTTCTGGGTGCGGAAAGTCCACCTTCATCCGCTGTCTCAACCGGATGAACGACCTCGTCGACATCGTCCGCATCGGGGGCGAGGTCCTCTACAACGGGGTCAACATCTACGACAAAGAGACGGACGTGGTGGAGCTTCGAAAGAACATTGGGATGGTCTTCCAGAAACCCAACCCTTTTCCCATGTCCATTTATGACAACATCGCCTATGGACCCCGGATCCACGGCGTGAAGAACGTGGACAGGATCGTGGAGGAGAGCCTCAGAAAGGCCGCCCTCTGGGACGAGGTCTCGGACCGCCTGGATAAGCCGGCCATGGGGCTCTCCGGTGGTCAGCAGCAGAGGCTGTGCATAGCCAGAGCCCTGGCCATGAAGCCGGACGTCATCCTCTTCGACGAGCCCTGCAGCGCTCTGGACCCCTTATCCACGGCGAAGATCGAGGAGCTGATGGACGAGCTGAGGGGATCGTACACCCAGGTGATCGTGACCCACAACATGCAGCAGGCAGCCCGGGTCTCCGATTACACGGCCTACTTCCTCCTCGGCGAGCTGATCGAGTTCGGCGAGACAAAAGAGATCTTCGAAAACCCCAGGGAGAAGAGCACCGAGGATTACATAACTGGAAGGTTCGGATGAGGTCTTCGACGAAGAAGGGGGAGAGATGAGTCCTTATAGAGAGCGTTATCACAAGGAGCTTGAAGAGCTCAAGGTGGATGCGGAGATGCTGGTGGATCAGGTCGGTCTGGCGGTGGCCAAGTCGGTGGAGGCTCTTCGCGAGTACGACGTAGAGAAGGCACGAGAGGTCATAAGAGACGACCAGATCATAAACGATCTTAATCTGAGGATAGAGAAGCGGTGCATGCAGCTTTTGGCGCTTCAGCAGCCCATGGCAAAAGACCTTCGACTGATCGTCACAACCCTGAAGATCGGGATCGATCTCGAGCGGATCGGCGACCTGGCGGTGGATATAGCGAGGATCGTCGTCCACTCCAAAAACAAGGTCCACGTCAAGAGCCTGAAGAACATACCAAGGATGGCGGAGATCGCAGTAGAGATGCTGGCTCAGGCCAATCGGGCCTTCAAGGAGAACGACACGAGCCTCGCCCGGGAGACGACCAAGTGGGATTACGAGGTGGACGCCCTCTACCAGAAGGTGAGGGATACGCTCCTCAAGATCATAGGTGGAAACCCCGACCTGATAGAAGACGCGACCCCACTTCTCCTGGTGAACAAGCATCTGGAGAGGATCGCAGATCACGTATGCAACATATGCGAGAGCATCATATACATGGTCGAGGCGAAGCGAGAACATCTCAACTGATTGAGCGGTTTTTATGGAGACCAGAAAAGTACAGCGGACGGGAAAGTCGACCTTCATCGTCTCTCTACCCAAGCTCTGGGCGGTGAAGAACGACATCCAGCCGGGCTCCCTGATCTATATAAACCAGAGCGAGAACGGAGCCCTGGTCCTCTCCCCCGACAGGTCTGAGAGGGATCTGACCACCAGGCTTGAGATCGGAGACAAGGTGGGCGACCCTCTGATAAGGGACATCATCGGCTGCTACGTCTCCGGGTACAGGACCATCGAGGTCGCCTCCGCCCACATGACCGCGGACCAGAAGAGGGACATCCACTCGATCGTCCAGAAGCTGATCGGCCCGGAGATCCTGGAGGAGACGGTGAACAAGGTCTTGATACAGGACCTCATTGACCCGGAGGAGCTCCAGTCGGAGCGGGCCCTGCGCAGGATAAAGACGGTGGTGAGGTCCATGATCCAGGACGCCCTGGGCTCCATGTTGACCAACGACCGGGAGATGGCCGCCGACGTCATCCAGAGGGACG
>DAINAQ010000140.1:0-3316 GCA_036733325.1 Methanothrix sp. | reverse complement strand
TCATGAGCCTGTTGAACTCCAGGAGCGCAAGCTACCTCATCGAGAACCAGGCCCTGGGCGCGCCCCTGGTTTATAAATACAGTCTGGAGCCGATCCCCATGGCTTACGTCATCGTCGAGCCCGGCGGGACGGTGGGCTGGGTCGGCGACGCCAAGCTGATCCCGAGGAGCAAGCCCGAGCTGGCCGCCGCCTACGCTCTCGCCGGGAAGTACTTCGGGATGAGGATGGTCTATCTGGAAGCGGGATCGGGGGCGAATGAGCCGGTGCCGCAGAAGATGGTGGCCGCGACCAAGAGGGTCCTGGGGGACGAGGTCCAACTGATCCTCGGCGGCGGGATCAGGTCGGGGGAGGCGGCTTGCGACCTGGTCGAGGCGGGAGCCGACGTAATCGTCACCGGGACCGGGGTTGAGAGGTCCGAGGACGTCGAGGCCTTCGTCCGGGAGATAACCTCGGCGATAAAGGGCCGCTGATCCATCTTTTTATATCTTCTCAACAGATCCGTTTCCATGGCCTCTTGGTCTCAAAAGACGGGAAAATTTCTCTCCGATAACCAGCTGGACGGCTTTCTCCTCCTGGGAGACAGCCTCTGCAACCTGGACCTCTATTATCTCTCCCGCTTTAATGCCCCAGACCGCTTCGCCCTCCTGGCCGCACCATCTCAGTCCATCCTGGTCTCGGGGATGGAGGAGGGGAGGGCGAAGAAGGAGTCGGAAGCCGACGAGGTGGTCAGCACCTCCGACTACGGGATCGTGGAAAAGCTGGCCCGGTTCGACCGCCCGGAGGACGCCTACGTTGAGGTCCTGAAGGAGTTCCTTCGGGACCGCGGGGTCAAAAGGCTGGGGATTTTTGGAGATTTTCCGGTCAGAATCTACCTGGATCTTGCCGCCGACTTCAGAGTGTCGGTCCTGGAGAGCCCCGTAGCGAGGTGGAGGGAGACGAAGTCGCCGGAGGAGATCGAGGCGATAAGGTCCTCTCAGAGGGCCTGCGAGGGCGCCATGGGAGTCGCCATCGAGATGATATCCAACTCCCGGCCCGCCGGGGAGGGTCTCGTCCTCGGGAGCGAGCCCCTAACCTCGGAGAGGGTGAAGTCCGCCATCGAGGTCTTCCTCCTGGAGAGGGGGTGTGAGGCTCAGGATACCATAGTCGCCGGCGGCAGAGACGCGGCCGACCCCCACTATGTTGGCTCTGGCCCCTTGCCGGCGAACTCGCCGATCGTCATCGACATCTTCCCCCGCTCCAAACGGACGCGATACTTCGCGGACATGACCAGGACCGTCCTCCGGGGCGAGGCGGACCCCGAAGTGGTGGAGATCTACGGAGCGGTTCTGGCCGCCCAGGAGGCGGGGATCGCTGCGGTCGGGGCCGGGGCGACGGGAAAAGAGGTCCACGCCAGAGTCCGCCAGGTCTTCGAAGAGCGGGGCTTTCCCGAGCGGGACGGCCGGGGATTCATCCACTCCACCGGACACGGGGTGGGGCTGGCCATCCACGAGAGGCCGTCCCTATCCGAGGTGGGGGGGAGCCTCGCCGAGGGGAACGTGGTCACCGTGGAGCCCGGCCTCTACTACCCGGAACTGGGCGGGGTCCGGCTCGAAGACCTGCTGGTGGTGAGAGCAGAAGGTTGCGAGAACCTCACACGCCTGGAAAAGCGGCTTATCCTCTGAGGGGAGTTTGATTGATCGGATAAGGGATCAGATAAGAAGCTTGATCGCAAGAGGAGTCTGATGGTTCATGGACGCTCAGGTGCTTGAGAATTACAGGAGGGCCGGGGATATCCTGGCCCGGGTCCGGGAAACGGCAAGCTCGATGATCGAGGTCGGGGTCTCCATCCTGGAGGTGGCAAATTTCGTCGAAGAGAAGACTCGGGAGCTGGGAGGCGAGCCCGCCTTCCCCTGCAACATCTCCCGGGACAGGGTCGCCGCCCACGACACCCCCCGGCCCCAGGATGAGTCGGTCTTCGGGGAGGAGATGGTGAAGCTGGACATCGGCGTCCACGTCGAGGGCTACATCGCCGATGCCGCGGTGACTGTGGATCTGGGGGGCCACCCCGACCTGGTGGAGGCCTCGAAGGCGGGACTTGCCGCGGCAATAGAGCTGGTGGAGTCGGGGGTGAGCACGGCAGACCTGGGAGCTGCCATCGAGGAGGCGATCCGAGGGTACGGCTACAACTCGGTGGCCAACCTCACCGGCCACGGCCTGGGCCGGTACCAGGCCCACGGCGAGCCCTCGGTCCCGAACCGGTCGATAGAAAAGGGGGTGACCCTCTCGTCAGGGGACGTCATCGCCATCGAGCCCTTCGCCACCGACGGGGTGGGGAGGATATCGGAAGCCCCCCAGGCCGAGATCTTCTCCCTGGTCGCGAAGAGGCCGGTTCGGGCGCCACCGGCGAGGGCCCTCCTAAAATTGGTGCAGGAAAATTACTCGACCCTACCCTTCGCCCGGCGGTGGCTTTCCGGCGACAGGATCGATTACGCCCTCACCCAGCTCCTGCGGGCGGGGGTCCTCCATCGGTACCCCCTCCTCTGGGAGGTGGAGGGGACCCTGGTCTCCCAGGCGGAGCATACCGTCATCGTCATGGAGAACGGGTGCGAGGTGACCACCGAGCCGAGGTGAAAGGTCGAGACGGGTTGACGATCGAGGCGAGCCGACCCTCGAAAAGATGCGAGAGCTCGACCGGGCCGACGGTTGGAATATCGGCCGGTCAGGAGTCTTCGCCGTCGTCCTCGGACCCGTCGTCTTCCTTGTAGCTGTCGTCCCCGATCTGGGCTGCGGAGATGGCGTCGATCCCGTCCAGAAGCTCCGCCGTCATGCAGTAGGGCAGATCATTGAAGGCCTCCTCGGGGAGGGCCTCCCCTCCGATGACCCTCGCCCCGATCTCGCTGAGGATCTCCAGGGCGTCCTCCATCCTCTCGTCTTCCTCGGCCAGGACTGCCTTTCTCACCATCTCCTCCAGGGGTGCCTTCTTTTCGTAGCTGCCCTGGATGTATCGCTGGCTGGAGAGGAATACCGCCGAGAGGGAGGTGTTCAGCGACTCCAGCATCAAGTTCGCGTCTTCTCCCAGGGATTCGTCCCTCTCGGAGACGATCTCCCTGATCTCGTCTATGGTGGATATCGCCTCCTCTTTGGTTATGGTGCCGTGTTCGCATCTCGCGATGACCTTGAGGCATGCCAAAACCACGTCGTCCATGGCGTAGACGAAGACCGCGGCTGACGGATCCTCGTCCGACTCCTGGAGGGTGAACCCGCTCTCCTTTATCTTGTTGATCCAGTTCTGCCAGCGGCCTCGGGTGTAGAACTCTTCTTTCATAAGATCCTCTCA
>DAINAQ010000139.1:0-3334 GCA_036733325.1 Methanothrix sp. | reverse complement strand
CATCGGATTGCGATCAACGTCAAGTCGAGCGAGCCGCCGTCGGAGCTCCTCTACTACGTGGACGAGGACTTCAGCCACCCGATCGTCGAGGAGCTGATTGCCCTCCCCTTTGGCTTTCTCACTCTGGAGCCCGGGCCCGGCGGGATGGCCCTCGACTTCATCCGGGGAAACCTCTTCGATCCGTCTCGGATGAGGCCCCTCCCCCACGACCTCCCCGGCCCCGAGAACGACCTCAACGAGCTGATCCACAAGTACATCGCTCGGGCCATCGGGATGGAGACGAGCGCCGTATACGCCTTCGGTCAGAGGTGGGGGCCGGAGGACGCGCGGGACAAGCTCTTCGGCTTCAGACCGGGAAGCGGCATCCACGACATCCACATGAACCAGGGCAACTCCGAGAGATGGAAGAATGATGACGGCGTCTACCAGGACGGCGGCCTTTTGATCCATCTCCCCGACGAGGGCCGGTGGGTGGCCATATTTCTCGCCTTCCAGTCCCAGTGCTTCCACACCGACGATGCAACGGGTCACTGCATCGACGAGTCGCCGGCTGCAGGAGACGGAAGCGTTCGGATCATCGCGGCCATGATAAATCCGAAAGGCGCGGATCAGGGCTTCGAGAGCGTCCTCCTCCTCAACACCACCCCCGATTCGATCGACCTCGCCGGCTGGACCCTCGCCGACAAAAACAAGAACAAGGCCCCTCTAAAAGGCGTGGTCAAAGCAGGCGAAGTCCTCAAAGTCTGGCTCTCGGGCGAAGACGTCGTCTTATCCAACCAGGGCGGGATCATAAGCCTATTGGACGGAAAAGGGCTGAAGGTGGACGGGGCGAGCTACACCAAAGAGGATGCTTCAAAACAGGGCTGGACGATCGTATTCTAGAAGCCGGCTGACCGGCTCTGAGAGGGTGGCTGAAAGAAGGTCTGAGAAAGGAGATCAGAGCGACAGTCTTCTCTTCCCCGGCATCGTCCTGTAGATCCTGGCGTCGGGGAGGATCTTCCCCTCCATCCTCAGCCTCTGGACCGTTGGGCCTATCGCCTCCATCCTCTCTGCGAACTGCCTCGCCACGAGCTTCTCCAGCTTCTTTTTGTCCGGCTCCTTCCCCTTTCCCATGCCGGGGCAGGTGGGGTTGTAGCCTATCTCCAGGACGATTCCCCCTGAGGGACCGGACTTCTCCCCTACCAGGAAGGGAAATAGGCGGCAGGCCGTCGGCCTCACCGAATAGATGGTGCAGCCCTCCCCTTCCTCGAAGAAGACACAAGATCCGTCCGACTCCCGCGACTTCATCACCGGAAGATCCAGGATCACCTTTGCCCCTCCTTCCTCGACCCTCACCGACCCCTTCTTATCCAGGTAGAGGGTGTCGACGAACTCTTCGGGGTCCAGGCCCGTCCTCCTGCTGATGGCGTCGATGTCCTTTCCGGTGAGGTAGATCAGGTTGCTCTTCTCCACGAACTCCGCCTGCCTCTCAGGAGGGACCAGGTCCTCGAACTCGTCGGGGCGGCGGTGATGACAGCAGGACCCGCAGCGCTGGCACCGAAAACGGGCCGACCCGAAGGCTGCTCTGATCTCCACTCGAAACGGCAAGAAGATCGCCTCAAAAAGATAAAAAAAGAAAAAAGGAGGGGGTTCAGAGCAGCTTGTTGATGGGGTGGTTGGGGTCCAGGACTTCCAGGCCGAGCTCTTTTGCGCTCTCAGCGCACATGATGTCGACCATGGCCGCCGCAGGGAAGACGATGGTGGCGTTCTCGATGGGGCCGTAGAGGTAATAGTCGGCTCCTACGATTCCGGCCACCAGGTTCGATCCTATGTCCACCGGCGGGAAGGCAGCTCTGTTGACCTTCTTGTACTTCTTCATCCAGTCCCAGGCAGAGGCACCGTTGTGGTAGCCTGCGCCCACGGGCAGTCCCAGAAGAGCCTTGACGGCCATCCCCGCCCTGATGGTGGCGCCAGACCCGTTGCCCAGGGGCATGGCGGCGACGTCGATGAGGGGCCTTGTGATCCCGGCCTCCTTGGCGTAGTCGAGCATCCCCTTCTCTGCGCCTCCCGCAGCCTTGGTCAGAACGTCCATCTTCCCCTTGGTGGTGGAGTCGAGGGCGTTGAAGGCGAGGACTATGGCAGCATCGAGGTCGCTCTCCTTGACCGCCTGGAACTCCTCGGGGGTGATGCTGGCGTTGATGGAGTTGTGGATGGCTCGATCGGCGACGCCGATCTCGGTGGCGTACTTGACGCCGAAACCACGAACGCTGGGGGCGCTGGAGTCCACCAGGAAGGGCGCATCGGAGATGTCCACGAACCAGTCCAGATACTTGGTCATGGCCTCATCGGTCTCGGCGACGATCTGGTTGAAACAGGGGTTTCCGGTGGTGTCGCTCATCTCTTCCTGGTCTTTCCACAGCTTCTCCGCGGCAGCGACGTCGAAGGAACCCTTGTCCTCGTCGGTCACTATCTTGTGCCGGGAATAGAACATCGTGCCTATGCAGACGGTGGGGTACTCGCCGGGCTGACCTCCCACCTTGATCTTGCCGAACTCGAATACCTCTTGCTTCTTGTCAAACCTGAACATATCAAACCCTCACGCAACTGCCAGCAAATAGTATGCCAGCACCAATATTAATCCTCCACAGACCCCGTAAAGGATGCCTATATCTCTGCCGAGCTTCTTGCCCTGCCTCTGGGCGATCTCAGCGCTGACGAACTCGATCTTCTCATCGATCTTGGCCAGTTGGTCCAGGACCTGCCTGTACTGATCCTGGTCGACTACGACGCTGGGCACTACTTCTCGATTGTCTTGAGCCATGAATGTATCACCTCAGGTCATAACGTAAACTGGCAGGAGGACCATCAGAATCGCAAAGAGGAAGCCGACGATCGCTCCGATGGGCATGGAGGCGTTTACGCCCGTGCTCAGCTTCTGATCTCTGGCCACCAGCTGCGCCTTGTACACGATGCTCTCGGTGATCTGGTCAAAGGGTCCCATGAAGGGCGCCAATACGGTGGGCAGCCCCTTTCCGTATGGGATGTCGGCAGTTATCGGTTTCGCCGCTCCTGCGACCTCTCCACTCTTCATCTCTTCATCTGCCATCTCACATCCCTCCCATGCTCAAGATCAGCCCGAAGAGGACCAGAACGATGGTCAGTCCCGCTGTGATCCCCTCGATCTTTCCGGCGTAGATGCCGGCAGCGTACTTGTTCTGGATCCCCATGCTGGTTATGGAAGCCTCGATCTGCCTCATCCTGGCGCGGATGTTGGCGATCTCCGCCGCCATGGGACGAAGGCCGTGGGCCTCCTCCTCCGCTCCACCCTCGGAGATCTCCACGGCCATGGGCTCCA
>DAINAQ010000138.1:0-3356 GCA_036733325.1 Methanothrix sp. | reverse complement strand
CCGCCTACGGCCACCCCCCCGAGGTGATGGACATGAGCTTTGCAAACCAGGCCCTATCCGTCCGCTACATAGCAGAGCACGGGCCGGATCTGGAGAGACAGGTCTACTCCGTCCCCTCGGAGATCGACAAGAGGGTTGCGGCCCTGAAGCTGGAGGCTATGGGGATCGAGATCGAGACCCTCACCCCGGAGCAGCACAAGTACCTCCACAGCTGGGATATGGGAACCTGAAATGAGGTGACAAGGGAGATGGACCTGAAAAGAGAGGCCGTCGAGGCCTACCTGAGAAGTCTCGAGGGCGACGACGCCGAACTGGTCGGCATGAAGACCCTCGGAGAGACGATCCCCACCACAGAAGACGTCAAGGGCTTCGGCTACGGAAGCCCCGTCCTCCTGGAGTACCGGTCGGGGGGGGAGGCGAAGTCTGCGGTCCTCTCGACGATGCGAGTCCAGGAGGGCTTCGGCCACGACCACTTCTCCGACCGGGCCCAGGTCCTCCTCTGGCAGCACTCGACCTTCGGACGGCTCCCAAAACACGCGAAGTCCGCAGACGTCGGATACTTCGACTCCGAGGGGAGGCTCAGCTCCTGCGGCGACGCATCGGAGTTTTTCATCCTCATGGAGAAGATCGAGGGGAAAGAGTACTTCTTCGACCTCGAACGGGTGAAGGAGGAGGGGGCGACGGATCTGGACATGAGACGGGCCGAGGTCCTATCCACCTACCTCGCCCAGATCCACGCCGAAAAGAAGAATTCGCCGGCCCTATACCGGCGAAAGATCAGGGACACCGTCGGCCACGGCGAGTGCATCATGGGGATCCTCGACGACTACCCGGCAAATCCCGAGTTCCTCGCTCCCGGCGAGCTTGCGGCGATAGAGAAGAAGTGCGTCGACTGGAGGTGGCGGCTTCGGGAGAAGACCCACCGGCTCTGCATGGCCCACGGCGACTTTCACCCCTGGAACGTGATGTTCCGGTCGGGGACGGACTTCACCGTCTTGGACAGGTCCCGGGGCGAGTGGGGCGAGGCCGCCGACGACATCACCGCCATGACGACCAACTACATCTTCTACTCGGTCCAGAAGAGCCTGAGGCTTGAAGGCGGCTTGAAAGACCTTTTCGAGCTATTCTTCGAGAACTATCTGGACAGAACGGGAGACGAGGAGCTTTTTGAGGTGATCGCCCCCTTCTTCGCCTTCAGGATGATGGTGGTGGCAAGTCCCACCTGGTACCCGCTCCTTTCGGGGGACGTCCGGAGGGCCCTCTTCAACTTCCTGGAGAACGTCCTCGATTCCGAGAAGTTCGACTACAAAAAGGTGAACAGCTACCTCGAAACGCCCCGGATCTGAGATGGAGACCCGATACGTCCTCGAGCTCTCAGGAGAGCACCCGACGATCCCAAGAAGCGAGGCCTTGGCCCTTTTGGAGATCTGCTCTTTGGGGTATCGGGTCGTCTCCGACCTCGAACGAGCTTTGGTCGTCGAGGTCCGGGACTTAGACGTCCACACCCTCGAAAGGAGGATGGCGATGATCCACCGGGCCGTCGAGATAGCGGCCGAGGCCGACCCCTCACCGGAAGGGGTGGCCAGGGCCGCAAGCGAACTAGACCTTCCGGCCAAAACGTACAAAGTCAGGGCGAAGCGGCTGGGGGACGCACCTCTCGGAAGCGACGAAGTCGAGAGGAATGTAGGATCAATTTTGTGGAGACAGGGTTACAAGGCCGACCTGAAAGACCCTGAGATCGAGATCAGAGCGGTGGTGACAAAAGAGAAACTCTTTCTCGGCCGGGAGGTGGCATCCGTCGACAGAGCCGGGTTTTTGGCCCGACGTCCCCACAAAAAGCCCTTCTTCCACCCCGGAACGATGCTGCCGAAGCTCTCCCGAGCCCTCGTCAACTTGGCCATGGTGAAAGAGGGGGAGAGGCTCCTCGACCCCTTCTCCGGCACTGCTGGGTTTCTGGTGGAAGCGGGCCTGGTGGGGATCAGGGGATTGGGGCTCGACGTTCAGGAAGGGATCGTCTTGGGCTCCAAGTCGAACCTGGAGGGGCTCGACTGCACCCTCCTGGTCGGTGACGCCGCAAGGCTGCCTTTTAAAGACAAATCAGTCGAGGGCGCCGTCTCCGACGCCCCCTACGGCAGGTCGGCCCTGATCCAGGCGGGATCGAGAGACGAGCTGTTGGCCGGAAGCTTGGCGGAGCTCCGGCGGGTCCTCGTCCCCAAAAGAAGGATGATCTACGTCGACGATCGGCCCGTCGGCAGATCGATCGAAGACGCCGGGTTCGAGATCCTGGAAGCTCACGCCGAGAGGGTACACCGCAGCCTCACAAGGCACATCTTCGTCTGCAGATGACGAATTCACCCCTGGCCGAAGACCTTCTCGACCAGGGCTGCGACGATCGGTCCCGCCTGGTCGACGATCTTTGCAGAGTAAATCCAGCCGCTCTCCTCGTGGCCGCAGACCATTATCGCTCTTCCCTCGTACCCCACAAGATCGATCTCGTCGCTTTCGGGCGGCCTGGATGCCTGAATCGAGATCCTGGTCAACCTCACAGTTTTGCCTGAGGCGTTTGGTGGATTGAAAATCGAAAACTCGCCCGCTTCCACCACCCCAATGAAACGGCCGAATTCGCAGACGTCGGCGACGACTCTCGCGCCTGTCTCCTCAGACCCCGCAGTGCCGGAGACGTCCCCCTCTAGTATAGATGTGATCAGGGCTGATCCCCTTGATCCGTTCCAGTCCGTCCACCAGGGACCAGACGATCCGTACCTCCATCGCCCCACAAAGCTGTCGCAGTCGTCGGTGAAGTTCAGCACGAAGTCTCCGGCGTCGTCGGGCGGAAGGTAGGTTGGAGCCTCTGACCACGTGCCCACAAGCCCCGTCTCCGTGATCGTTCCGACGAAACGACCCTCATCGTAGTCGTAAGATCCGATGACGTCCTGGCCGGACTGGCGGAGATCGAGCCTCCCGTATGTGGTATTCCATACGCCGGTCCAGTCGCAGCTCTGGGCCGATATCGCCGGCGCGAAAAATAGCGCCAGGATCAATCCCATCCAGAATTTTTCAAAGATCATCACGACCACCCGCTCTCCGAAGAAACTGGACAAACTAGGCCATATATACACGGATTCCATCTGCTAAAGAGATCTTATGCATTTCTTAGCATTCATAGTTTTTGGAGGGATTTTCCGTCAGATCCCAGAATTTATAAATCCTGCATCAAAGGCAGTTCCAGATCCTCTGGTTAGAGGAGCTTATCGTCAATGTCGAAGTCCGGGTCCGTCGTGCTGGTCGAATAGGTGTCAAGAACGCCTGTATAGCCGTTGGCGGGACCGGCTGGAGTATCAGGCTTATTTGGCGGG
>DAINAQ010000137.1:0-3360 GCA_036733325.1 Methanothrix sp. | reverse complement strand
CTGCTGGATACGGCCGAGAAGATCAGGTCCATGGAGATCCGGGGCGCCGCCCTCATCGGCAGGGCCGCGGCCGGGGCGCTGAAGGACTTCGCCCTCTCCATCGAGCCCGCCGGGATCGAGGAGTTCCGCTCCGAGGTGGGCAGGGCCGCCGAGATTCTGCTCAATACCAGGCCCACGGCGGTATCCCTGTCCAACGCCGTCAGGATGGTGATGATGTACCGCGGCGACGACCTGGAATCGGCCCGAACCTCTCTCGCGAATAATGCCGAGGGCTTCGTAGAACGGTCGCTTCGTGCCGTGGAGCGGATCGGCGAGATCGGGAGCCGCAGGGTCAGAGACGGCGACACCATCCTCACCCACTGCAACTCCTCGGTCGCCCTCTCCATCATCAAGACCGCCTTCGACTCGGGCAAAGAGATCAAGGTCATCGCCACCGAGTCGCGGCCGAGGTTTCAGGGCCATCTGACCATCAAGACCCTGGAGGGCTGGGGGATCGCAACGGAGCTGGTCGTGGACTCGGCGGTGAGGACGGTGATCAACGAGGTGGACGAGGTGATCGTGGGCGCCGACGTGATCACCGCCAGCGGTTCATTGGTCAACAAGATCGGGACCGCCGCCATCGCCCTCGCCGCTCACGAGGCGAGGACCAGCTTCATGGTGGCGGCGGAGACCTACAAGTTCAGCCCCCAGACCATGATGGGCGCGCTCGTCCCCATCGAGATGAGGGCGGCCGAGGAGGTCTACCCCGGCATATCTGAGTTCAAGCACGTCCGGGTGAGAAACCCCGCCTTCGACGTCACCCCCCACCAGTACATCGACGTCATCTGCACCGAGGTGGGGGCGATCCCTCCGGAGATGAGCTATCTCGTCATCAAGGAGATGCTGGGCTGGGAGATGGAGGGGCGGATCTGACCTCACCCCCTTCTGGCCAGACCCGAGATCAGCGCCAGGGCAAGGGCTCCCAGGGCGAGCCAGATGCCGAAGCCCGGGATCCCCTCTTCTCCTTCCTGGGGAGCGGGCTCCTCGGCTGAGCCCCCCTCATCTCTGGCTATGGGGCAGGGAGGATACTCCTCTTCCGGCTCCGCCAGGTCCGCCTCTCCGTCCTCGGATTGGTCGGGGAGGGCTGCATCCTCGCTCACGACAACCTGGACCGGCGTCCACTCCGGCGGAGCCCCTTCTGCTACGATCCCGACCTCGAAGGTGTAGTTTCCCGGAGGGATGTCCCCCGCCTCCACCTTCAGCTGACAGTCGAACTCCAGGATCGTACCGGAATCAACCCACTTGGTGCACCGGGGGCCGACTATGGAGAGCCCCTCGGGGATGTTGGTGAACTTGAGGCCCGCATAGGTGCTCTCGCTCCCCAGGTTGCGGACGGAGACGTTGAAGCTCGTCTCCCCTCCGGGGGTGACGTATATGGTCGGCGTATCCACGATCTTGAAGAAGACCGAGGCCTCGGCCTGGCCTGCCAGGAGCATCAACAGAATAAAGGTCAATGATAGTCGCATACCTTTTATTGGCAGCACGAGATTAAAATTCTTTCGGACAACGAGAGGATCTCAAAAATGATGTTGATCTGATGAATTGGGGTGACGAGTGAGGGAAAATATCAAAAAAAAGTTTGAAGTCGCGGTCACTCGAGGAGCCGCAACTTCAGATCTCAAATCCGGTCCAGGTGCTGGTTATGGTGTCAGCTACGGTGGTCACGTCCAGGATGCCGGTATCCTTGGTTGTTTCAGCTGCAGTGGCGTTTCCGGCGACCGCAGGTTCCGTTGTCGCGGCCGGGGCTGTGGTGCTGGCGGCGGCAGCGGTGGTGGCTGCGGCAGGTACGTTGGCTGGCTCGTATCCCGAGGGGTCGGGGCTGATCAAGGAGCCCATGACCGTTCCCTGGTCGACCCTACCCTGGCTGTCGGACTGGACGAAGCTTCCGCTCAAGGAGCCGTCCTGGGCGGTCCCGGCGACCATCGTGGAGACGAGGAAGCCGTCCTGGAGGGAGAGGATTCTGAGGTTGGCCACGTCGCCGGAGATCGATCCGGTGACCACGGCGTTCCAGGGCTCAGGGGAGTCGGAGTTGGCGGCGCCGAACAGGATCTCGCCAGACTGGTACAGGACCATGGAGACCCGGGCGTCGTCCATGGTCAGAATCCAGGAGCCTTCCAGGGACTGGGTCGCCTGGGCTGCAACATCCGTTTCGGACAATTCGGCGCCGGATGCCGCATCAGCCGTCGGCTCCAGACCCTCCGCCGGGGCGATCCCGCTTTCGTTGTTCGATACGTTGGCATCTTGTGCCGATGAAAGTCCTGATATGAGGGTGATGGCGATGAGCATCGATAGAGCGATACGTCTCGGGTTCAATCTAACACCTTCTTTCTTTTTCCCACTCCGATGTTGACAGCTTCTTCCCCGCTGTCAGGCTCCAATTGGTACAACCATTAATAAGCTTTTCATAGCCCAAAAAGCCCGATTTCCGCCCTTAAGATCCCCCGGAACCATCGAGGATCTCCAGCATCTCCCCCGGATCCGTGGTCGGCCTCTGGCAGACCTTCCCCGAGCAGACGTAGGCGGTGGTCCTGCCCTCCAAGATGGTCATATCCGCGGTGAAGTCGGCCATCCCGGCGATCTTCAGGCCCTCTCCTTCAGGCCTCAATATGACCACCGTCCTCGGCAGATACTTCGACCTGAGGGCCTTTATCATCGCCTCCGTCTCCTCAGAATCCCGATCTCCAACCATCACCACCTCTGTGGACGGTCCCAGAAGGAAGTCCAGGGCAGAAAGGAGGTGGAGGTGGGCCGCCGGAGCCCCCCTCACCTGAGGGGCGAAGGCCAGCAGAGCATCCCGGGCGATCTCTTCGAGCTTCAGGTCGCCCGTCATCCTCGCCAGCCTCAAAAGGTCCAGGGCGGCGACGGCGTTCCCGGAGGGGAGGGCTCCGTCGTGGGCATCTTTCTTGCGGAGGATCAGATCCTCGCCGTCCGCAGGCGTGAAGTAGAAGCCTCCCCCCTCCCGGTCGCCGAACCGCGCCACCAGATCCCAAGCCAGGGCGAGGGCGGCTTCGAGGTAAGCGGTCTTGAAGCCCGCCTCATAAAGCTCGATCAGCCCCCATATCAGAAAGGCGTAGTCGTCCAGGTTTCCCAGGATCCCCGCGGAGCCCTCCCGGTAACGGTGGAGGAGCCGGCCCTGCTCATCCCTCATACTTTCAAGGATGAAGTCCGCGGCCCGGGAGGCCGCCTCTTCCAGATCCTCCCGGTCAAGAACCTGGGCCCCCCGGGCCAGGGCCGCGATCACGAGGCCGTTCCAGTCGGTGAGGATCTTGTCGTCTTTGTTGGGCCGAACCCTCTTCTCCCGGGCAGAAAAGAGCTTCTTGC
>DAINAQ010000136.1:0-3362 GCA_036733325.1 Methanothrix sp. | reverse complement strand
TCAAGCACACCATCACCCTCAACTACGGCGACGTGACCGACATCGCCCCCGATACCAAGCTCACCATGCACAACGCGGGCCACATCCTGGGGTCCGCCATCTGCCACTTCCACGTGGGAGACGGCCTCTACAACGTGGCCTTCACCGGGGACTTCAAGTTCGAGAAGACCAGGCTCTTCGACCCCGCCGTCCACTCCTTCCCCCGGCTGGAGACCCTGGTGACGGAGGCGACCTACGGCGGGTCGGGGAGCACCCAACCCTCCCGGAAGGAGGCTGAAACCAAGCTTCTGAAGGTGGTGCGGGATACCATAAAGCGCGGCGGAAAGGTGATCATCCCCGCCTTCGCCGTGGGCAGAAGTCAGGAGGTGATGATCGCCCTGGAGGAGGCGATCAGGAAGAAGAGCCTCGACGAGATCAGCGTCTACCTGGACGGGATGATCTATGAGGCGACGGCGATCCACACCACCTATCCGGAGTACCTGAACAACGAGCTTCGGGACCTCATCTTCCACAAGGGGATAAACCCATTCCTCTCGGAGTGCTTCGTCCAGGTGGAGACCGCAAGCCAGAGGACGAAAATCATGGAGGGCGATCCCTGCGTCGTCCTGGCCACCAGCGGGATGCTCAACGGCGGCCCCATCCTGGAGTACCTGAAAGGGCTCGGCCCCGACGAGAGGAACACCCTGGTGATCGTGGGCTACCAGGCCGAGGGGACCCTGGGCCGCCGGATCCAGAAGGGGTGGAACGAGGTGCCCCTCTCCTCCGAAGGAAGGACCCAGACCGTCAAGATCAACCTGGAGGTGGTCACCGTCGACGGCTTCTCCGGCCACTCGGACCGAAACCAGCTCATGGATTACATCAGGAGGGTCTACCCCAAGCCCTCCAGGGTGATCACAAACCACGGCGACGAGAGCAACTGCCTGGACCTGGCCAGCTCCATCTACAAGAAGCACCGCATACCGACGATGGCCCCCATGAACCTGGAGACGATCCGCCTGGTCTGATCGGCGGGGCGATTTTGAGGTTCTGAGCCTTCATCTCGATCGGCCTGAAGGAGGGCGCAGACGGGGAGAATGGACGGCGGCCCCGTCTCCGCCACCATCCAGGACGGTTTGGTCCTCTACATCGCAGCGGTTGAGGCCCTCGCGGGCCTCGAGACAGGGGATCGGATTTGACAGATGCTTTGACCATGACCATCGAGACCGAGGATTTGATTATCCGGAGGGTTTTGACGCGCCCACCGGAGATCGGGGATCGGATCTCCGGATGCTTTGACCATGACCATCACGACCGGGGACCGGATATTCGGAAGGCTCCGACGCAACAATCGGCCCTTCATTGTGGCCGATTTGGTCTCCAGCCGGCCGCTCCGTCTGCGATGGATTCTTCAAAAGATTTATCAAATTTGAGCGCCAATTGGGCGGGCGAGGTTTTGTGCGATGGGAAAGAGAACTCGGATCATCAACGATCCCTCAGATCTTGTTCCTCTGCTCCTGGCTTTCGGCTCAGAAGTTCACAAACGGGTCTTTGAGGAGCTCTGCGAGGATTGGCGGACCGAGGCGGAGCTCACGGAGCTCATGAGCGACGAAAAGGGGGTTCACAGGAGCCTCGAGCTTCTGAAGAAGAGCGGGCTTGTGGAGACGAAGTGGAAGATGCCCGCGCCCGGCGAGAGCCCGGAGAAGGAGTACCACTCCAGCTATTCCAGGGTCCAGGCAAACTTCGTCTGCCCCCTGGAGGATCTGAGCGAGCTGATATATCTCACCACTATGTCGGATGATGAGCTCCGCAAGGAGACCGAGAAGATCGAGGAACTCGTCGCCAAGGGCAACACCTCTCTCTCCAACCTGTCTCGGGAGCTGAATCTGAGCCAGGCCTTTATTAGGGGGGCTGCCAAACGAGCGGAGGGGCTCGCCGTCAGGGGTCAGCGGATCGAGCTATCCAGGGAAGAGGGCTGACGATGGTAGAC
This sequence comes from Methanothrix sp., assembly GCA_036733325.1. Classification (GTDB taxonomy): domain Archaea; phylum Halobacteriota; class Methanosarcinia; order Methanotrichales; family Methanotrichaceae; genus Methanocrinis. The sequence continues at coordinate 1,396 of DAINAQ010000136.1, read as the reverse complement.
GTTTTACAGAGCAAGAGGGACAGCTCGCGGTTTCAGATTCTGGTGGAGATCGCCGCAAACCAGCCGAACGTCAGGCAGAAGGAGGTGGCGGATCGGCTCGGGGTCACTCCTCAGGCCATCTCCGAGTACATCAAGGACCTGGTCGCCGACGGTCTGGTCATCTCCGACGGCAGGATGAGGTACCGGATCACCAAGGAGGGGGTGGAGATGCTCCTGGAGAGCGCCGCGGAGCTGAAGCGGTACGCACGATACGTCATGGAGGAGATCATAAGCCACGTCTCGGTCTGGGGCGCCATAGCCGACGAAGACCTGGAGGAGGGGGAGACGGTATCCCTGGAGATGAGGGGCGGCCTCCTCTACGCCGGCAAGAAGGAGGGCAGCGGGGCATCCGGGGTCACCATCGCCGACGCCCGGGCCGGAGAGGACGTGGGAGTCTCCAACCTCAAGGGGCTGATCAGCCTCAAAGAGGGGACGGTCACCGTGTGCAAGGTTCCCAGGGTCCAGCTGGGCGGGTCCAGGAACGTGAACCTGGAGGCTCTGTCCGGGATGGTCCTCACCGGAGAGATGGTGGGGGCTCTGGGGATAGAGTCCCTGGTCGCCCTGAGGAAGGTCGGCCGGGAGCCCGACGTCTTCTTCGGGGCGAAGGAGTCGGCGGTGGAGTCGGCCTTCCACGGAGTATCTTCGGTGATCGTCTGCGTCGACGAGCAGGTGCCAAACCTCATGGGACGGCTGGAGGCCGAGGGGCTGAAGTACGAGCTGGTCGACCTCACCACCTCCTGATCGGGTTCGATGGCGATCGCGGTTCTGGCCAGAGCAGAGAAGGGGCGGGTCCTGGTCCTACCCCTCCGGGGGAAAGACGCTCTATTCGAAGGGCATCTCCGCCTCCAGGAGACGCCCAAAGGCCCCAGGCCCAGGAAGTTTCTCATAAAGAAGGACGGGGACGAAAGGTACCTCCAGCCCGACGACCTGGTCAGGCTCCTGCGGAAGGCGGGGGAGATCTTCATCGCCCGGGGCGATCCCGCGGTTGAGGGTCAGTTCGTCGCATTTCTCGAAGCTTATCAGCTCCCCCACCGGAAAGTATCCGTCTGCCAGCTCTGCCTCTCGGAGAAGAAGATCTTCACCCCCCTGGACAGAAAGGCGGTCCGCTTCAAGGGCGACCTGATCTGCGAGCGCTGCGCCCTGGAGGAGCTCCAGAGGGAGGCCGACTTCAGGCATCTGGGCCGGGCGGCGAAGCTCCATCTGGCCAGGGTCCTTCTGAGAAGAAGGGATCTGGACGAGGTCCTCGGCCTGCTCAGCCTGGAGAGGCTGGACTCCGACCTCACCCTTTTCGACGAGATCCCCGCCGTTAAGGAGGAGGACCCCATGCCCGTCGAAGCCCTCGACCTTCCGGCCGAGC
>DAINAQ010000135.1:0-3373 GCA_036733325.1 Methanothrix sp. | reverse complement strand
GTCAGTTGAAGGATTATCTCACGCTAGACGATTTCCCCATCGATAACCAGAGGATCCTGGTGAGGGTCGACATAAACTCCCCCATGGACCCGGACGGAAAGATCCTCGACGACAAGAGGTTCCGCGGCCACCTGCCCACCCTGCGCGACCTGGAGGAGGCAAGGGTCGTCCTGATGGCCCACCAGAGCCGCGCAGGAAAGAAGGACTTCACGACCCTGGAGGCCCACGCCCGCCGTTTTTCCCAGCTCCTCCACCGCGAGGTCACCTACGTCGACGACATCTTCGGCTCCCACGCCCGGGAGTCGATCAAGGCGATGAAGCCCGGCGACGTCATCCTCCTGGAGAACACCCGCTTCTACTCCGAGGAGAACATCAGCCGCCCCCCCGAAGACCACGCCAAAAGCCACATGGTAAAACAGCTCTATCCTCTCTTCGATCTGTTCGTCAACGACGCCTTCGCCGTTTCTCACCGGTCTCACCTCTCCGTCGTCGGGTTCACCGAGGTCCTCCCCAGCGCCGCAGGCCGTCTGATGGAGAAGGAGATCGACTCCCTGGACATGGGCGTCCGGGGGAACGAGCACCCCTCGATCTTCGTCCTCGGCGGAACGAAGGCCGACGACTCCATCAAGGTGATCCAGAACGTCTTCAACCGGGGCGGCGTCGACCAGGTCCTGGTCACCGGGGTCGTGGCCACCGTCTTCCAGATGGCTGCGGGGATTAACGTCGGCGATAAAAATGAGGAGTTCGTGGCCGGGCTCGACTACTCCGACCAGGTGGCCATCGCCAAAGACCTCCTGGACAAAAACCCCGGAAAGATCGTCTTCCCTCAGGACGTGGCCCTGGACAAGGGCGGCGAGAGGTTGGACGTGGCCATGGAGAAGGTTCCCGACGACCTTTTGATCGCGGACATCGGCCTGGAGACGATCGTAGACTTCTCAAAGAGGATCAGAGAGGCCAAGATCGTCGTCCTCAACGGGACCGCCGGGATCTTCGAGAAGGACAAGTTCGCCCTTGGAACCACTGAGATCCTGAAGGCCGCCACCGAGTCGGGCTTCTCCATCGCCGGCGGCGGCCACACCAGCGCCGCCATCGACGAGCTGGGGCTTGAGCCCAGGTTCTCCCACGTCAGCACCGGCGGCGGCGCCTCCATCAGCTATCTCTCCGGAGATCTCCTCCCCGGAATCGAGGCGCTGAAGAAGGCCGCCCAGAGGCAGAGGAAGTAGCCGGAGTTCGACAAGAAGAAAAAGGCAGGCAAAGGCCATCGAAGCCGAGCCGAAAAAAGAGGTCCAGAGTCAGAGTTCAAAGTCCTGGAAGGGGACGCCGCCCCTCCAGGATTTCCATCACTTTTTTCCTGCACTCGGCGAGAAGCTCCTTCGGCGCCCCGGTGGCCTCCAGGGCGGCGGCGCCCCGGTGGCCTCCCCCGTACCCATGATGGGCCCTCCCCACCTCCCCGAAGATCGCGGAGAGGTCGAGGCCTGCCAGGACGGCGTCCCTCCGGGCGCGACCGCTGATCCTGCAGAGGTCGCCGTGGACCCCGCCGACCAGGGCGACGTCGGCCCCCATGTCCACCAGGATCATGGCGCTGGACCCCTCGAAGGCGCCGACCTCCGAGGAGACCACCACCCAGTCCCCGGTCCATTCGATCTCCGCCCGGGAGGCGGCCCTCAAGGCGGCGATCCTCCTGGAGGTCTCGGTGGGGATGCGGGAGAGGACCTCCAGAGCATCATTGTACTCGATCCCGGACCTCTCCAGGATCTCGGCCACGGTCCGAAACGAGGGGGCGTGAGCGTGCTTGAACCTGCCGGTATCGGTGATGATCCCCACCACCAGGGCGAGGGCCGCTTCCCGGCTCGGGACGACCCCGCTCTCATCCAGGATCTTCCAGACTATCTCGGCGGTGGAGTCGGCAGGCCTCTGGATGCTGAATAGAGCCCCCTCCACCAGATCCCTGTCCTGGTGATGATCGATGACCGCATAATCCTTCAGCTCGGCGTTTCCGATCTGCTGCCCGACCGCCGTGTCCACCACCACCACCAGCTCGCGGTCGCTGACCGGCGGATCGATCAGAATCTCGGCCCCAATGCTTCTCAGAAGTGCGGCGGCGGTCTTGCTCACCCCCTCCACCGCGGCTATATCCCCTCCGAAGGCCTCCCCCAGGGCGAAGGCGCTGCCGACGGCATCGGGATCGGCATTCCTGTGGCAGAGGTAGAGGACATTATCGTATCCTTCGATCAGCTTCTTGAACTCACCCTCGCTAATCTCCATCAGCAGCCTCATCCCCCTGATGGTAGAAAAAAGTTGTTTCAGGCATATCGATCAACTCCGGCCCGGTCAACCCCGATTTGAACTATCGAGAAGCTCCGGCCGACCAATCCCGGTTGAAACTGGGCAGTCGTCTCGCCAATTCACGGCCTTCGTCAATCCTCCACTGGGATGACTTCCCCATATCCGAGCCTCTTCAGCCCCCGGATCGCATCCTCTGAGAGCCTCTCCCCCCGGGGGATCAGCACCTCTATCCAATCTTCCCGATCCGAGACCTTCCAGCCCAAGGGCAGGAGCTCTTCGGCCGCCTCGACCCTCCTCAGCCTCTCCGGGCTGATGGGCCCCTCGATCCTGGGCGCAAGGCAGGATCGAGAAGGGAGATCGGCGCTGGATAGGCCGAGATCTCTTGCCATCTCTCTCACCTCTTCTTTGCTGATCCCCAGCTCCCGAAGGGGCATCCTGATCCCGGCCTCCAAAAGAGACCTCATCCCGGGCCGGTCCTCCTCCCGATCTGAGGCGTTGGTCCCGTCCACCACAACCTCCATCCCCCTCGACCTCGCAAAAGAGAGGAGCCCTCCGGCCATCGCCCGCTTGCATAGGCGACATCGTGTCGCCAGGTTCATCCGGACCTCGTCCAGATCCAGGATGCTCATCTCCAGAATCGCGTGCTCGATTCCGATCTCGGCGGCAATCCTTCTGGCGTTCGATAAATCTCGGCCTGACTGCAGCTCCGACCTCACCGTGACGGCGACGGCCCCGTCGCCCAGGGCGGAGCGGGCCGCGGCCGCCAGAACCGAGCTGTCCACCCCGCCCGAGAAGGCGACGACCACCCCATCCAGCCCACCAAACCATCCGCACAGCTCTTCAAACGATACCATCCCACCACCATCGAGCCACAATCGAGCCAGCAGCATTTCAGCCTGGCGGAGCCGAACATGGAAAGACCACTCGAAAGGCTTTTCCCGTCGGGACGATCTAACCTAGCCTATATTCACACCCGACGCGAGGCTCGGGACCGGAGGGATTCCATGCAAATTTTGATCACCGGAGCTGGAGATGTCGGGTTTCACCTGGCGAGCGCCCTCTCCGGCGAGTATGACGTCACCGTAAT
>DAINAQ010000134.1:0-3445 GCA_036733325.1 Methanothrix sp. | reverse complement strand
CGGCGGTCATCTCCGAGATCATCACCACGCAGGTGAGGGGAGCGCCCGCCGATCCTGCGAAGAGGGCTCCTGCCCCCAGGAGGGCGTAGGTCGGAGCGTGCCCCTCCGCCGCGGGCGAGATGGTGCCGAAGATTAGGCCCAAGGCCGCTCCCAAAACCGTTCCGATGTACAGGGTGGGGGCGATGCTCCCACCGGAGCCGCCGGAGCCGAGGGTGGACGCGGTGGCCAGGGCCTTGGCCGCGGCCAGAGCAAGGAGGAAGAGGAGGATCTGAAGATCTGCCCCGGTGGGAGAGTCAACCATGCTCAGGATTCGGTCAACACCGTCGTACCCGACTCCCATGATCCCATAGCCGAAGAAGTAGAGGCCGGCCGCCCCGGCGACCAAACCGCCGATCGCGGGCTTCAACCCCTCCTTGAGGGGGAGCATCTCGAAGAGCCTCTCAAAGCCGTTGGAAAGGCCCGCCCAGAGGATGCTGAAGCCCCCGAAGACGACTCCCAGGACGAAGCACAGCCACAGCTCTGAGAGGGCCAGGTCGGTCTTCGGCGGGGTGAAGGCGGGGTTTGTGCCCAGGAAGGCAGAGGCGGTGGCCGCGCCGATCACCGCCGACAGAAGGATGGGGACGGCGTCCACCATCCGAAACCGCCTCATGATCACCTCCATCCCGAAGATGGCGGACCCCAGAGGGGCGTTGAAGGTCCCGGCGAGCCCGGCCACAAAGCCGCTGATGGCCAGGATCTGGACGTCGGCCACGGTCAGCCTCAGCCTCTGGCCCAATAGAGATCCGAAGGCCGCCCCGATCTGGGCGATGGGCGAGTCCCTGCCGGCGCTCCCCCCGCTCCCGATGGTGACGGCCGAGGCGAGGAGGAGGGCGGGGCCCGTCCGTATCCGGATCCTGCCCCCCTGGTTGTGGAGGGCCTCCATGAAGGCCGGTATCCCCTCCCCTCCGGCCTCGGGGGCGAACCTGAGGATCGCAAATCCGACGACGAGACCCCCCAGGACCGGCAGGAGGACCAGCCCAAGGTCACCGCCGGGTAGGGCGGTGAGGACCGGGCCGAAGAAGAGGTGGCCGACCGCCTCGGCCAGCCTCCTGAAGAAGACGGCCACCAGCCCCCCGACAAGGCCCGTGGCTATGGCCAGGGTGTCCAGAACAAGCCACCTGTTCTCCGCCAAGTGACGAATCATCTGAGCTCTCAAGGTATCATCTCTAAAAAAGGGAGCGGCATATAAAGAAGTTCTGTCGGAAAGACAGTGGTGCCGATCGGATATCGGAACTCTTTTATGATCCGGCTGCATCACCTGAGCGGGTTATTGCCATGTTCAAGATCGGATTTATCAAGCTCGGTAACGTCGCATCGTCCCTGGTCGCAGACCTGGCCTTGGACGAGATCGCCGAGAGGGCCGACATCGAGGCTCGATCCCTCTCTTTCGGAGCCAAGATGACCACAAAAGAGGCCGAGATGTCCGCGGAGCTGAAGAGCTGGGGTCCCCAGCTGGTGGTTATGGTCGGCCCCAACGCCGCCACCCCGGGACCGACGGCGGCAAGAGAACTCTACAGGGACGTTCCCACGATCGTAATCTCCGACGGCCCCTCCAAGAAGGAGGCCCGAGAGGCCCTGGAGGCCGAGGGGTTCGGCTACATCATCCTCCCCTTCGACCCCCTCATCGGAGCAAAGCGGGAGTTCCTCGACCCGGCGGAGATGGCCCTCTTCAACTCCGACGCCCTCAAGGTGCTGAGCATCTGCGGATCGGTCAGGCTGGTCCAGGAGGAGCTGGACGCGGCCATGGCCAGCATCATCGCAGGCGTCCCCAAGCTTCCTCACATCCTGGGCAACCCCGAAAAATGCACCGAGCGGATGAACTTTCTAAACCCCTACGCCAGGGCCAAGGCCATGGGGGCCCTGCACATGGCCCAGACGGTGGCGGGGATCGACGCCGTTGCCTGCTTCAGGCTGAAGGAGCTGGACAGGATCGCCCTCACCGCCGCCGCGGGCCACGAGGTCATGCGGGCCGCGGCCAGGCTCGCCGACGAGGCGAGGGAGATGGAGAAGTCGAGCGACTCAGTCTCCAGGAGGCCTCACGCGCGGTCCGGCGCGATCCTGGAGAAGACAGGGCTCCTGGACAAGCCCGAGCCGATTTGATGGTCCCTGGTCGGAGCTAATTCGGACTCGATCAATTTGCGATCGGCCGAGCCGCCTTGAAAGGCGGGGCGTGCTCCGGGGCGCACCCCATTTTTTGGATTTCAGGTTCAGGGCCCGGTGCCGATTCCGTCCAGCCAGGAGCCAGATCTTCTCCACCAGCATTGCAGCCGGTGCTAGGCTATTTGATCGCAGGTCAGGTCGCCCGCGCGGCTCCCGACGTGCTCGAACTCCCAAGCAGGCGGGCTCCACAGCCCGCAGGCCGTGGATTCGCACTCCGCCGGCTCGCCCACCTCGATCACCGAGCTGGCCCGGACCGGACCGACCACGGGGCCGTCTACGGACCGTGGATCGACCAATACCGAGTTGACGAACCGGCCGGGGTGCTGGGCAGTCACCCGATAGGGGATGGTCACCGTCTCGAACGGCCCCATCTCCATCAGGTTCCAGGTGACGAGGATCAGCTCGATTCCCGGCTGCGTACCAGGGCCAGAACCCCGCCCACGACGGCCAGGGCCGCCCCCAGGAGGATGGCGGCCGGGTCCAGGTGGAGGATGAGAAAGAGGCAGGTGAATATCCCCAGGATGGGGAGGACGGGGACCCATCCGATTCTCAGGGGAACCCGGAAGGGCCGGGGCCGGTCGGGGTCCTTTCGCCTCAGATAGATAAGGGACGCGTTGATGACGACGAAGGTGGCGAAGAGGATGAAGTCGTTGGCGCTGGCCACGAAGGCGATGTCGCCGGAGAAGACGAAGCCCATGGAGAGGAGCATGACCACCACTATCGCCGCCCAGGGCGTCCCTCTTCCCGGATGGACTTTTGCCAGAAAGTCGGGGATCGACGAGGACCCGGCCATCCCGTAGGCGATCCTGGACGCCGCGAGAAGCATCAGAAGGACGGTGTTGGCAGTGGCGAAGAGGGCTATGGCCGAGATGACCAGGAAGGCGTCGGACCCCAGGGCCTGGGCCGCCACCTCGGCGAAGGGCGCCTCCGACGCTGCGAGGGTCTCCCAGGAGACGACGGAGACGACGCTCACCGCCACCAGCATGTAGAGGACGATGGTGATGGCCAGGGCTCCGATGAGGGCCAGGGGGACGTTCTTCTCGGGGTCCCTGGTCTCCTCGGAGAGCTTCACCATCTCCTCAAACCCCATGTAGGCGAAGAAGATCAGGGCCGCCGCCTCGAAGACCCCGCTCGTGCCGTGGGGCATCTCGAGGTAGTCGACGCTACCCAGATGGGGCAGGCCGATGTAGATCACCATCAACAGCCCCGAGGTCTCGATGAGGGTGAAGACGATGGCAAACCAGGC
>DAINAQ010000133.1:0-3508 GCA_036733325.1 Methanothrix sp. | reverse complement strand
CATCCGGGCCGCCTCGACCCCCGCCCCGATCTCCACGGCCTTGACCGCCCCGATCCCCATCAGGGCGGAGGCAAGGTCCGCGTCGAGCTTATCGAAGACCGGCTCGCCCAGCCCTGGGGGGACGCCGACAGCTGCGATCTCGGCGACCCCGCCCAGGCTGTCGCCAGCCTCCCGGGCCTCCTCAACGGCCCGGATCATCTCCTTCGCAGCCAACTGGTCCGGGCAGCGGACGGGGTTCTTCTCGGCCGCCTCCCTCAGGGCCGATGGATCCAGGCCGTCTGGAAGATCCGCCCGGACGCCCCCGAGCTCAAGGACGTAGCCGACGACCTCAATCCCGCTCTCGGCCAGGAGCTTCTTGGCGACGGCGCCTGCAGCAACCCGCCCGACGGTCTCCCTCGCCGAAGCCCTTCCCCCACCCCGGTGGTCCCGGACCCCGTACCGAGCGAGGTAGGTCAGATCGGCATGGCCCGGACGGGGCCGGTCCCGCAGGGCGTCGTAGGCGCTCGACTTCGCATCCTTATTCCAGACCAGCATGGAGATGGGAGTTCCCGTCGTAACCCCATCGAAGGTGCCGCTGAGGATCTCGACTCGATCCTCCTCCTTTCTCGTGGTCGAGATGGAACTCTGGCCCGGCCTCCTCCGGTCCAGCTCTCCCTGGACGACCTCCTCGGAGAGGGCGAGCCCGGCGGGGCAGCCGTCGACGACGACGCCGACAGCCCTTCCGTGGCTCTCGCCCCAGGTGGTGATCTTGAAGATGGTGCCAAAGGTGTTCCCTGCCATGACCAGATCCTTCAACCCGAACGGATATCTCTTTTTGGTCTAGAAGACGGTCTCACAGGGGTCCTTTTCGTCTCGGAGACGCTCTCGAATAGACCATCCAAAAGGCTTTTACAGACCGGTTTTGATGGTGGAGACGATGAAATGAGCTATCTCGGAGAGATTCGAAAGAGGGGGAGGGAGGCAAACCCCTTCTTCACCATGATGGGAATCGAGGTCGCCAGCTTCGGCGACGGAGAGGCTGAGCTTTCCATGGAGGTGCGCCCCGATATGAAAAACGGCGCGGGGTGGATGCAAGGGGGGATATACACCGCCCTCGCCGACGAGGCCATGGCCCTCGCCCTCTTCACCATCCTCGATCCGGGCGATCGCATCGCGACCATATCGGAGACCACCTCCTTCCTTTTGGGGGTCCGGGAGGGAAAGGTCGTCGCCCGGGGGAGGGTGGTGAAGTTGGGACGACAGGTCGCCTTTGCCGAAGGGAGGGTGACGGCCGACTCCGCCGACGGGCCGGTCCTCTCTCAGACCTCGGCATCCTTCTCCATCATTCGCAGAAGATGATGAGCAAAGGGGGAGGCGTTCCGGCTAGAGAATTGGACCAACAAACCGTAAATTTTATCATCTTAGCTCCCTTTTAGGGAGAGAACATTTAAAATAAATAAACGATGGCTTCCCGTCCCTAGAACGTAATCCTCTTAACTACAACTATTGCAAGGGCTGGGGAAGCCGTCATCAGATAGAGTATCGCATAGGTCAAGGCGATCTTGACTCTCAGGCTCATGGGTTTCTCACCTCCTTTGATCCAATTATGAAGTGCAATCCTAAATAGTTATTCGTTATAGATAAGAATAATGCTATGAGTTTCGGTTGAAGAATAGAAAAGAAAAATATAGAGATGAATCCCTCTCCGAGCCGGCAGATCTCCCGCCCCTCAAGATAGGATGACAGCAAGGAACACACCTGTTGCGGAAGAAAAATACGGGAAAAATACGGGCGGATGGTTCCAGATCGACGGTTACAGATCGACGATGGTCATATGAATTTTGCCATCAATCGGACTAACCCTAATCGAGATCGTCCCTGGATCGCAACCTGCTCATCGAAGACCTTATGACCGATGACCAGAGGATAAGTTCCGGTCTGATACAGAGATGCGGCAGATGAATTTGCAGAAGCAGGATTTCCTGCGGGTGGTGGTGGTGGGCGGCGGCATCGGCGGAGCGGAGCTGGTGAGAAACGCCGCCACCAAAGAGGGGCTGGACCTTGTCCTCGTCGAGCCGAAGGAGAGGATCGAGTGCCAGGCACTCTACCCCGACTACCTGGGAGGAGATATTGAGATCGAGGACATGACCGCCCCCCTGGACCCCTTCTGCAAGAAGATGGACGCCATCCACGTGAGGGACCGGGCCCTCAGGATCGACTTCGCGGACAGGAGGGTGGTCTGCGAAAGAAACGACCTCAATTATGACATCCTGGTCCTCGCCCCCGGAGCGGTCCAGAACTACTTCGGGGTCGAGGGCGCAGAGAAGGCCTTCTCCATCAACTCCCTGGAGGATACGGTCAAAGCCAGGCGGTTCGTCGAGAAGACCCGGCCCAAGAAGATCGCCGTGATCGGGTCGGGCCCCACCGGAATAGAGACGGCCTGCTTTCTTGCCGATAACACCGACTGCAAGATATCCGTGGTCGAGATGATGGACCGACTTTTGCCGACCCTCTCAAAGAATGCCTCCATCCTGATGGAGAAGATCCTGGCGGGAAAGGGGGTGGAGGTGCTGACGAATAGGCAGGTCGCCTCCATCCGGGAGGGAGGTGTCACCTTCGCCGACGGAAGCTCCCTGGACTGCGAGATGACCATCTGGACGGCGGGGATCAGGCCCGCCCCCCTCATCGAGGGGCTGGACCTCCCCAAGAGGAGCGGCTGGATCTTATGCGATCGGTACCTCAGAGTCCGGGGCTGCGAGGACGTCTTCGCCATCGGAGACTGCGCCTGGATCGAGATCGACGGAAAGCTGGCCACCAAGACCGGGATGGAGGCGGAGATCCAGGCGAAGCACACCGCGAGGAACCTGGCCCGGGTGGCCAGGGGCACGGACCTCAAGCCTTACTCGGTAAGGGCGTCCACCGACAGCCCCGTGGCCCTCATCTCCACGGGATGCGGCTGTGCGGTGGGGATTTACGGCGACCTCTGCGTCCCCATCCCCAAGAGGATCATCTACACCTTCAAGAGCTGGATCGACAAGTCCTTCGTCAAACGGTTCAAATAAAATAGAGGTTTTGGGGGCTGAAGCGCAGGACAATGGCGAAACGCCTCATCCCCGGTTGATCTTTATCGTGCTTTACCGTGCCGCCTTGGCGACCCGCTCCACGCTGTCCTTCCTGTTCATGGAGAAGCTCCGGACGTCGCCCTTGGAGGCGGAGATGATCTCGTCGGCGAGACAGCTGGCCGCGGAACGCTTGGACTTGAAGGCCGACCTTTTGGCGCCGGTGGTGATGAACATCAGGGCCACGTCCACCCTCCTCTGGGGGGCGGTGTCGACGGCCTTGGGGACGGTTATCCCGCCGTACTTGAGACGGACCACCTCTTCGCGGGGACCGGCGTTGGATACGGCCTTCGCAAAGACGGTGAGGGGGTTCTCCTTGGTCCTCTGGTGGATTATGTCGAAGGCCTCCTCCACAATCTTGTAGGTCTTCATCTTCTTGCCGGTGTTGTCCTCGCCCTGCATCATCTTGT
>DAINAQ010000132.1:0-3611 GCA_036733325.1 Methanothrix sp. | reverse complement strand
GCCCACCGGTTTGCGATCAAGTACAACCGGCTTCTGAGAAAGAAGTCGATAAGCTCATGAGCCGTAAGCCGATAACCCCGTGAGCCGATAACCCCGTGAGCCGATAACCTCGTGAGCCGATAACCTCGTGAGCCGATAACCTCGTGAGCCTTCGGAGGTGGAGGTGGTGGAGTAGGCTCGGAGAGCCCATCCCAACTCTTTTGACCTCGGAGCACAAACCCCAGATGCAGGGTAGAAGGTTCGCAGAGTTCGAGGCGGTGGATTTGTTCAGGTTTGCAAGGGATCAGTCGGTGGTGAACGTCGCCGGGGTGAAGATCGGGGGCCAGCCGGGGGAGAATCCGACCGCCCTCTGCGGGACGATATTTTACCAGGGCCAGGGGATCGTGGAGGACGAGGACCGGGGCATCTTCGACGGGAAGGCGGCCGAGGCGCTCATCGAGAGGCAGGCGGCGCTCGCCGAGGAGACGGGAAACCCCGCCGTCCTCCACCTCTACGCCAGGACCCCAGAGGCTTTCGGCCGCTACCTCGACTTCGTAGAGGGGATCTGGTCCGGCCCCCTGATCCTCGACTCCGCCGATGCCGGGACCAGGATGGATATGGCCGAGCTCGTCTCGGAGATCGGCTACGCCGACCGGTGCATCTACAACAGCATCGGCCTCGCCACGACGGATGGGGAAGAGAAGGCTCTGGCCGCAAGCGAGATCGACTCCGCCATCCTCCTCGCCTACAACCCCGCCGACTCCACCGTCGAGGGCACGATCAGAGCCCTGGAGAGGGGCGGGGCGGGAAGGAGGGCCGGGCTGATCGAGATCGCCCACGGCCTGGGCATGAACAACCTTCTCATCGACCCCGGGGTCGTCCCCCTGGGGGACGGGGCCGGAAGGTCGCTCCGATCCACGGTCCTGGCCAAGGCCAAGTTCGGGCTGCCCACCGGCTCGGGGATCCACAACGCCGTCTCCTCCTGGCGCTGGCTCCGGTCCAAGGGGAGGGAGACCAGGCTCACCTGCGATGCAGCCTCGGCGGGGCTTGAGATCCTGGCCGGGGGAGACTTCGTACTTTACGGCCCCATCGAGCGGGCCGGGGAGGTCTTCCCGGTGGCGGCGATGACCGACATCCTCGTCTCCGAGGCGGCGAAGGACCTGGATGTCTGGCCCGCCGCTGGCCACCCCATCGGCAGGCTGATATGAAGCTCGATCTGAGCTCGATCCTGGAATGATCTGATCCTGGCATGATCTCAGCCTGATTGATCTGAGCCTGATCTGAGCCTTTTTATATTCCGGCGCCGAGAAGCGACCATGCACCTTTCGCGAGAGGAGGAGGAGGCCCTCCAGGGGGAGAGGGGCGAGACCCTGAGGAAGGCGATGGAGATCCTGGTGGCCCTCGGCGACATCTACGGCGCAGACCGGCTGATCCCCGTTCGGAGCGTCCAGGTGGCGGGGGTCAGCTTCAAGACCATCGGCGAGGCGGGGCTGGAGTGGATATCCGACCTCCAGGGGAAGGTGGTCGTCCCCAGCGTCCTCAACCCCGCCGGGATGGACCTCTCCCGCTGGCGGGAGATGAATATCGACGAGAAGTTTGCGAAGAAGCAGATCGAGATCGTCGACGCCTACCGCCGCCTGGGGATATCGCCGGACTGCACCTGCACCCCCTACCAGATCAGGCCCGACTTTGCCCGGAGGGGCGACCACCTGGCCTGGAGCGAGTCCTCGGCCGTCTCCTTCGCCAACTCCGTCATCGGGGCGAAGACGAACCGGGAGGGTGGACCCTCGGCCCTGGCCGCCGCCCTGGTGGGAAAGACCCCCCGGTACGGCTACCACCTGGAAGAGAACCGGGTCCCCACCGTGGGAATCTCAGTCCAGGCGGACCTGGAGGCTTCCGACTTCGGAATCCTGGGCTACATCGTGGGAAGAGAGGTGGGCGAAGGGGTTCCCCGATTCTCCTTCCGGCGAAGGCCCGAGGTCGACCAGCTGAAGGCCCTCGGCGCCGCCATGGCCGCCAGCGGCTCGGTGGCCCTCTACCGCTTTGAGGAGGACGACCCAGCAGCCCCCAAGGGATCTGAGGAGATCACGGTGACCGAAAGAGACATCGAGGCGGTCCGAGAAGAGAACGGCCCCGACGACGAGGTGGACATCGTGGCCGTGGGCTGTCCCCACTCCTCCCAGCAGGAGCTGGAGAATCTGGCCCGGCTCCTGGCGGGAAAGAAGGTGAAACGGGAATTCTGGATCTGCACCGCACGGGGGATCGCCGAGAGGTGCCCGAAACTGATCGAGAAGATCGAGGGATCGGGGGCGAAGGTCTTCTGCGACACCTGCATGGTGGTATCGCCAACCAGCGATCGATACGAAAAAATGATGGTCAACTCCGGAAAGGCCCTCGCCTACGTCCCCGGCCTCTGCAAGATAAAGGCGGCTTATGGGAGCGCCGAGGAGTGCGTCAAGGTCGCCACCGGCAAGGCCGCCGCACGGAGGGTCTCTTGATGGAGATCTCCTGCCACAGGGTATCCAGCGGAAAAGCCTCGGGCCCCGCCCTGGTATCAAAGGAGCCGATATCGTTCCTTGGAACCGTCGACCCGGATACCGGAAAGGTCGTCGATCCTAAGCATCATCTCTTCGGCAGAGGCGTCAACGGCAAGGTTCTGATCTTTCCCGGCGGCAAGGGCTCCACCGTGGGATCCTACGTCATCTACCAGCTCTCGAAGAGGGGCGTCGCCCCGGCGGCCATGATCAACATCAGGTCTGAGCCTATCGTCGCCGTAGGCGCCATCATCAGCGGAATCCCCCTGGTGGACGGGGTATCCGAGGAGATCCTCAGCCTGGAAGACGGTCTCCTGGTGACCGTGGACGCCGATGAGGGGCGGGTGAGAATAGAGGGTGTCTGACGAGATTCCGGCCGATCACGCGGATCTCTCGATCGGTCCATCTTCATCGTCTTCATCTTCATCGTCTTCATCTTCATCGTCTTCATCTTCATCGTCTTCATCTTCATCGTCTTCATCTCCATCTCTTCATCTCTGATTTTTCAGCCCTCTATCTCGCCGCCACCCTCTCGTAGGCGCTTATGGCATCGGTCCTGGTGACGATCCCCAGAAGCTTCTTCGGGTTCTCTCGCTCCACCACGGGAAGCCGACCGATGTTGTTATTGTAGAGCCGGTCCATCACCTGCTTCATGTTCTCGTCGGGATAGGCGACGATCACATCCTTCACCGCCAGGTCTTCGACCCTTATCTCGTCCTGCATCTCCTCAGGAACCTTCCGGATGTCGTCGAAGGTGACGATCCCCAGAAGCTCCCCATCCGCGACCACGGGAAATCCCCTGATATTATGCTGGACGATCATGTCCCGGGCCATTCGGATGGTCGTCTCCGGAGAGACCGCCACCACCTCCCGGACCATGGCATCTCTGACCAGAATCCGCTCCAGGACCGCCTCCCCCGTCTCCAGGGATACCCCCCTCCTAAGAAGGTTCAGGGTGTAGATGGTCGACCCCTTGAGGCCGATCGCGGCGATGCCATAGCTGGTTGCGCAGGCGATCATCAGGGACGGGAGGAGGGTGTAGTCGGCGGTCATCTCCGAGATCATCACCACGCAGGTGAGGGGAGCGCCCGCCGATCC
>DAINAQ010000131.1:0-3630 GCA_036733325.1 Methanothrix sp. | reverse complement strand
CCCACCGACGAGTTCCGGGGGATGGAGGGGGGGGAGAACGAGCCCTCCGAGCACAACCCCATGCTCGGCTGGAGGGGGATCAGAAGGGACCTGACGGAGACCGACCACTTCCGGCTGGAGATGAGGGCCTTCAAGAAGCTGCACGAGATGGGCCTTTCCAACGTGGGGATCATGCTCCCCCTGGTCCAGCACGTCAGCGAATTTAGAAAGGCCAAGGCCCTTATGGTCGAGGAGGGGCTGAACCTGGAGAAGATCGAAGTTGGAATCATGGTCGAGACCCCCGGTGCCGCCCTCACCATCGATGATTTCATCGAGGACGGAATCGACTTCATCTCCTTCGGGACCAACGACCTCACTCAGTACACCCTCGCCGTCGACAGGAACAATGAGAACGTGGCCGACCTCTACTCCGAGCTCCACCCGGCGGTCCTGACCCTCATCGAGTACGTCGTCGAGCGGTGCAACAAGGCTGGGGTCACCACCTCCATCTGCGGCCAGGCCGGATCCTACCCGGAGATGGCAAAGAGGCTGGTCGAGATCGGGATCACCAGCATCTCCGCCAACATCGACGCCGTGGCCACGGTCAGGGAGACGGTGGCCCGGGCCGAGAAGATCATAATGCTGAGGGCGCTTCGAGAGGAGTGATCCTCCTGAGGTGGGAGCCGGCAAGGGGACAGGCAGCGTTCGAGGGAGTTGGGCTGAGATAAGGCTAAAGAGGTTTGAGATTTGAGAGAACTGGGCCTTTCCGAAGAGGAGATCATGATTGCCCTCCGGGAGACGAGGAGGAAGGATCTGAGCTACGATCGGATCTTCTCCTCCATGTGCACCCCACCCCACCCCATAGCCCTGAGGGCACATCAGATGTTTCAGGAGACGAACCTCGGCGATCCGGGGCTCTTCCCCGGCTCCGCCGAGCTGGAGCAGGAGGCGGTGAGGATGATGGCGGAGCTTCTCGGCCATCCCGGAGCCTGCGGCTACCTTTCGACGGGGGGGACCGAGTCGAACATCCAGGCGATCAGGGCGGCCAGAAACGCTCACGACTTCCGGGACGGGAACATCATCGTTCCCCGGTCCGCCCATTTCTCCTTCGACAAGATAGGCGACCTCCTCTGCCTTGAGATCAGGAAGGCCGACCTGGACGACGACCTGAAGGTGGACGTAGGCTGCGTGGAGGAGCTCATCGACGAGAAGACGGTATCGTTGGTGGGGATCGCCGGGACCACGGAGTTTGGCCAGGTCGACCCCATCGACCGCCTCGCGAAGCTCGCCCTCGATTGGGGCATCCACCTCCACGTCGACGCCGCCTTCGGGGGTTTCGTCCTCCCCTTCTTGAGAGGAGACTGGAGGTGGGACTTTTCGGTAGAAGGCGTCACCTCCATCACCATCGACCCCCATAAGATGGGGATGGCGACGATCCCGGGGGGCGGCCTGCTCTTCAGGCATCCCGAGGACCTGGAGAGGCTCGCCGCCTACGCCCCGTACCTGACGGTGGCGAGGCCCAAGGCCCTGACGGGGACGAGGAGCGGTGCCGCCGCGGCCGCCATCTGGGCGGTGATGAACCATCTCGGCCGGAAAGGATTCGCAGAGGTCGTCGACCGTTGCATGCAGCTATCGCGGCGGATGGTGGCGGGGGCGAGAGAGATCGGTGTCGAGCCCGTAATCGAGCCGGTGATGAACGTGGTCACCCTGAGGATGGATAATCCCGAGGAGGTGAGGGCGGACCTCCTCGAACGCCGCTGGCGGGTCTCGACCACCAGAAGCCCCGGGGCTTTGAGGCTGATTCTCATGCCACATTCCACCTCCGAGAACGTCGACCTGTTCCTATCGGATCTGGAAGACGTATTGAGAAGATACGCCTGAGACCTGAGAGATCGCTGGAAAATTGAAGAATAGCCCCGGGCTCCAGCAGGAGCCATTAGAAACTTAAGAAAATAAAGTAGGCTTTCAGCCCGGGTGGGGCTGAACCTTCTTTTAAATGATCGTCGAAGTGGTTTTCGCCTTCAGACCTTGTGGCCGATGGCGAATCTTCGCATTACCCGGTCCACGGCGATCGTCACGTGGTCTCCTACCTTCGTCTCGGGGACGAATATAACGAAGCCCTCGACCCTGGCGATCCCGTCGCCCTGTTTTGCGATATCTTCAATCTCGACGTCATATTCCTTTCCGACCTCGACAGGAGCCGTGGACTCAAAGCTGTCGTCGCGGAAGGATCCTCTGTCACTTCTGAACAAAAACTTCACCGTCCTGATTAAAAGGGAGAATGGTTCTGAAGTTCAGGCCTTATGGCCGATGGCGAACCTCTGCATGACCCGGTCGATGACGACCCTGACCTGGTCTCCGACCTTGGTGTCGGGGACGAATATTACAAAACCCTCGATCCTCGCGATCCCATCGCCCTTCTTTGCGACGTCCTCAATCTCAACGTCATACTCCTTTCCGGCCTCAACGGGCGCTGAGGGTGCGAAGCTCTCGCCTCGGAAAGAACCTCTATCATTACCGTACAAACACTTCACCGTCCTTAGCGAAAAACCGCGAAACAGTTTGCCGCATTGCTCAACAGATCATTACCACTATTAAATCTTTGTGCTCACAGGAGGGGCATCGCACTTTGAATAAAAACTGTCGGAATCAATTAGGCCTGAAACTCGGATACGATTTCAAAACAAGGTGTCCAAAGAAGCGATAGCCCGCCGCCTGGAGCCGGGAGCATGCACCGAAGCCGCTCAATAGCGGAGTATATGTTTCGAGGCTCCTCAAGAGCCGAGAGCATGCCTCGAGGAAGGTGTGCCTCATCAAAGGCCATATGATCGGAGGGTCGAGAGGTGGAAGGGTCTGGGGTCGAAGAGCCGACGGCCTGGAAGTTCCCTTCCCCCGGACGGCTGAGAATATATCCTATAAACGCGAACTCCCGGCGCATGAAAGGTCTTGAGAGGTATCGGAACATAGTTCCGGATTTTGAGGGGATGATGGACGCGATCGTTCTCCCCCTGCCCGTCACCGCCAGGATCAACACCCTCAAGACCGACCGGGATCGGCTTCTCCTCCGCCTGAGGAAAGCGGAGGTCTCCCATCGCCCTTTCACCTGGTATCCCTTCGGCCTCAGGCTCGAGGTGGAGAAGCCCGGAAACCTGATCGAAAACCTGATGGGTCTCATTCACGTCCAGGAGGAGATCTCCATGGCCTCTCCCGTCGTCCTTGACCCAAAGCCCGGGGAGAGGGTCCTCGATCTCTGCGCCGCCCCGGGGAGCAAGACCACCCAGATGGCCATGATGATGGAGAACCGGGGGCTTCTTGCGGCAAACGATCCCGCCAACACCAGGGTCGCCTCCCTCAGGTCCAACTGCGAGCGGGCGGGGGCCCTCAACGTGGTGGTGACCAGGTACGACGGCCGCCGGTTCCCCGCCCGAGAGTTCGACCGGGTTCTGGTCGACGCTCCCTGCACCGGCCAGGGGATGGCAAGAAAGGATATCAAAGTCCTGGACCGATGGAGCCTGAGGCGCTCCCTGGGACTTCAGCGCCTCCAGCGAGCGCTTCTCAAAAGGGCGGCGGATCTGGTGAAGCCGGGGGGCACATTAGTCTACTCCACCTGCACCTTCGCCCCCGAGGAGAACGAGGCGGTGGTCTCCTGGG
>DAINAQ010000130.1:0-3659 GCA_036733325.1 Methanothrix sp. | reverse complement strand
GCCGTACAGGGGGAGGCTGGGATCGTCTTTGACCGTCACCAGCTCTGAGCCGATCTGCTCGCCGATCTTCCCCTCCAGGATCGATCCACCCTCGAGGACGATGTCCGCCTCGACGGCGTGACCCACCGCCTCGTGGACGAAGACGCCACCGAGATCCTGGTCGACGACCACGGGATAGCTCCCCCCCTTCGCGGCCTTCGCGTCCAGAAGGGCGACGGCTGTCTCTCCGGCCCGACGGGCTAGGGCCGGGGCGTCGACCTCATCGAAGAGCTCGAGGCCGCAGGTCCCGGCCCTGCTCTCCATCCCCGCCTGAAAGACGCCGGTGCGGCTGGCTACGGCGGTGACGTAGAACCCGATCCTGGTCGTCTGGCATTCGAGATCTCTCCCGTCGGAGCTGGAGTAGGTCGTCTTCATCAGGACCTCGTTGTAGACCGCCTGGGTGCTGGACACCCCCTCGACCTTGGCCGCGTCCTCGATCTCCCGGAGAAGGCCGACCTTCTCCTCCAGGGAGAGATCGCCCGGATCCTTCTTCACGGTAATCTTCGCGCTCTTGCCGGGGAGCGAGGGCGCCAGATCCAGCCGCTCGTCTCCGGTGATCCTCCTGGCGGCCCGTTTTGCCATCTTCAGATCTCCCGCCAGGTCCTCGAGGGACTCGGTCTGGACGAATCCCCAGGACCCTCCCGAGAGAGCCCTGACTGCTGCCCCCAAAAAGAAGCTCTCCGAGATCTCGTCCAGCTCCCCGTTGTCCAGGACCACCCTGGTGCTCTTGCCCCTTATGATTCGCTGATCGTGAAATTCGTCCATCTGATGCGCTCTCCGGACTTCTCGGTGAGGGAATTGCATTGGTACAACTTAACTCTGTCTATCAAAAGAGAACTGACGGCTCGATAAATGTGCAAAGCTCAAAAGAAACGGCTCCGAGGGGAGCGGCCGCGGTATTTTGGCCGCGCCTCGGAGGATTGAAGGAGAGCTCCGAAAAAGGCGCTTTTTCCGCTATCTCTTCTCAATCCCGCCCTCACAGGCTCCCGCTGGGGGTTGGTATCGTCTCGGGGAGGATGATCCCCAGCTTCTTCTCCGCGGCGAACTTCTTCAGCTTCTCCAGAAGCTTCGGCTTTTGGCCCGAGAAGCTGTACTCGAAGACCTCGCTGATGGAGGTCACCGGGATGATCTTGATCCTGTCCCTGAAGGTCTCGTCGATGAGGACGTCCCCCTCGTTGGACTTGGGGATGAGGACGGTGGTGATCCCGGCCTGGGCTGCGGCCTCGATCTTCTGGGTTACTCCTCCGACGGGGAGGACGTCCCCCCTAACCGAGAGGGACCCGGTCATGGCTATGTTCTGCTTGATGGGCACGCTTTCCAGGGCGGAGATTACGGCGGTTGCTATGGATATGGAGGCGCTGTCTCCCTCTACCCCCTCGTAGGTCCCGATGAACTGGATGTGGACGTCTTTATTGGTGATGTCCTCGCCGAGGAACTTCTTGATCAGGGCCGAGACGTTCTGGACCGCCTCTTTGGCGATCTCCTGGAGCCTCCCCGTGGCGATCACCTTCCCCTCCTCTTTGGACTGGGCGGGGGTGACCTCGGCCATTATGGGCAGGACTATCCCCGAGTCTCCGACCACGGCCAGGCCGTTGACCCTTCCGATCTCAGCTCCGGCGTTCTTGAACATGCTGTAATCCTTCCTCCGCTCCAGGTACATGTCGGCGAGCTGCTGCTCCACGGACCGGGCCATCTTCTTCGCCTCCAGGACGTGCCTGGCATCGGTGAGGGCCGCCCCCTCGGACCGGGCCACGTCACCGGCCACCCTGATCAGGCCGCCCAGATCCCGCAGGAGGAGGGTGAGGTGGCCCTTCCTCCCGGCCCGTCTCTTGGCCTCTCTCACGATCTCGGCCGTGGCGTCCCTGGTGAAGTGAGGGATCTTCCCGTCCCTGGCCACCTCCTGGGCGACGAATCGGACCAGCTTCTCCCGGTTCTCTAAGGTGTCGTCCATGGTGTCTCTCATGTAGACCTCGTAGCCGTATCCCTTGATCCTGGACCGCAAAGCAGGGTGCATCCCCCCCATGGCGTCGAGGTTTCCTGCGGCGATCATGACGAAGTCGCAAGGCACGGGGTCGGTCCTGACCAGGGCTCCGGAGGACCGCTCGGATTGACCGGTTATGGGGTATTCGCCTTCCTGCAGAGAGGTGAGGAGGCTCTGCTGGGACTCAAGCCGGAGGGTGTTCACCTCGTCGATGAAGAGGACGCCCCTATGGGCCCTGTGGATGGCGCCGCATTCGACCCGATCGTGGCTGGGGGTCTCCAGGCCGCCGGACTGGAAGGGGTCGTGGCGGACGTCTCCCAGGAGGGCTCCGGCGTGGGCTCCGGTGGCGTCGACGTAAGGCGCCTTCTTCTGTTTGCTGTTGTCCACCAGAAGCTTCGGCACCAGGGAGTCGTCCTTGGGGATGAGGTAACGCATGGAAAGGAAGATCAGAGCCGCGGCTATGATCCCGAAGAGGAGCTGCCCCGTATAGTAAGCGTAGACCAGAAGCCCCATCATGATCAGCATGAAGAACATGTTCCTGGTCTGGGTCTTCTTCCTCGCCTCCACCTTGTGGGCGTCGACTATCTGTCTTCCCCTTCCCGCTGGAACGACCCTGATCTTGGGGTTGTTGTTGTCCTCGGGGTTGTTGTAGACCAGAACGTCCTGGAGGTCCTCTACCGGGAGAAGCTCGCTCATGGCCCTTCCCAGCATCGACTTGCCCGTGCCCGGTGAGCCTATCAGCATCACGTGGCGGCGCTGGTGGGCTGCCTTCTTTATTACCTCCACCGCCTCGTCCTGGCCGATCACCTGGTCGATCAGGCTCTCAGGCACCTCGACGCTGCTGGTGTCTTCGAACTCGGTGCTCCCCAACAGATCCTTCTTCTCGTCGTCCAACAAAATATCGGCCCTCTCGACCATAGGTGAACCTTCTAGCCTAAATAACTGATGCTGAATCGTCAATTTGCTCTCACACCTCGAAATCCTTCATAAGCCTCGCGTAATCCCCCACCATCTCCGGAGTCAAATGAGGTCTGATCCTCTTAAAGGCCTCCCGGAAGTGTCGGGCTTCGACCTGGATCTCCTCGGGGATCAGCTCCTCTGGTCTCATCCCCGGGACGATCTTCTCCCTGAGGGCGATCATGCCCGCCTCACGGCAGAGGGTCTCTATGTCCGCACCGGTCCAGCCGTCGGTCATCCCCGCTAGGTCGGAGACGCAGACGCCCCCGGCGAGGGGCATTTCTGAGAGGTGGATCTCGAATATCCTCCTCCTCGCTTCTCCGTCCGGCATCGGTATTACTATCAGACGATCCAGCCGCCCCGGTCTGAGCAGGGACGGGTCCAGGAGGTCGGGCCTGTTGGTGGCGGCGAGGACGACCACGTCCTTCAGCTCGATGATCCCATCCATCTCGGTCAGAAACTGGCTCACCACCCTCTCGGTGGCGTGAGAGTCGAGCCCCGACCCCCGGGCGGGGACCATGGAGTCCACCTCGTCGAAGAAGATGAGGGATGGTGCCGCCTGCCTGGCCTTGCGGAAGACCTCTCTCACCGCCCGCACCGACTCTCCGACCCATTTGGAGAGGAGCTCCGGCCCCTTCACCGAGATGAAGTTGACCCCGCTCTCGGTGGCCACGGCCTTGGC
>DAINAQ010000129.1:0-3711 GCA_036733325.1 Methanothrix sp. | reverse complement strand
CCTTCGCCAGCCTCAGGCTGTCCGCCTCGTCCTTCATGACGGTGTCGAGCCTGACCGAGGGGCCCTGGTAGTCGCTTTCGGGGCTCACCACCATCAGGTCGACGCATCCCAAAAGATCTGCAACCCCCTGGTCTGTGACCGGAAATCCCCAGGCCCGCATGAACTTGGCGGCAGGACCGCTCAGGGGCTCTCCGCCGACGAGAGGGCTTATGGCGACGATCCGGCGTCTCCTCACCCTCTCCCCCTCGCCTTCTCGTTCCTTTTTCCCTTTCCCGCTCATCTTCTCCAGCTGTTCTCGAACGCCCCTCAACGCCAGGATCGGCCCGATGCTCGATACGGGGTTGCTCGGCCCGATCAGGACGGGCTCACCAGTCTCCTCCGCCCTCTCCAGGGCTTTCAGGAATTCGAGGCTCGGGAGAGCATCTTCGATCCCCTGAAACCGGACGGCTTTGACCTCCGGTTGGCCCCTCCGGCTCACCCAGAACTCCTGAAGGTGCATCTCTCCCTCGGGAGTAGATATCATGGTGGATACTTGGTCGTCAGTCATCGGAACGACATGTTCAGTGACCTTCAGGGCATGGCAGAGCCTTTCAGTCGCCATGCTCAATGTCAGGCCCTCCCGGAGGAGGTCGGATCGGAATATGTGAATCGCCCGATCGAGGTCCCCGAGGGCGAGGATCTCTTGATGGCCTAGGCCTTTTAGAAATTCGTGGGTCTTAAAAGAGTCGTTCTCGATCCCCCACCATTTCGATCGGTCGATCATCCCCGCCAGGGTGTAGAGGACGGTGTCCAGGTCCGGCGAGACCAGGTTTCCCGAGACCCAGAGGTCGTCGGCGGTGTTGGCGACGACCGTCAGATCCGATGCTGGAAGAACCTTTCTCAGCCCTACCAGGAGCTTCGGCGTCCCGGTCCCGCCACTGAGAACTATCAGATTAATCCGCCTCCCTTGACCGCTGCCGCTCACCGGGTCAGGCGGCGGAGTCGAGGATGATCATTCCCGTCTTCAGATCCTCGCACTCTTCGGGGGTGAGCTTTGTGGAGACCGCCTTCTCGGATACGATGGCGCTGTTTCCGAGGGGGTCCTCCAGGATGACCGTGAGGGGGCCCTCGCCCTCCATCGCCCGCTCGATCCGTTCGAGGATGCATTCTCCCCGGAGCGCATTCTCCTCGACCCCGGAGTCCCGGGCGGACTTGGTGGCGAAAGAGACGATACCCTTCACCTTCGAGAGGACGCCCTCGACGTTCGATATGTAGGCCTCGGAGGCGGGTCCAGGCTCGACGTCGATCCCCAGCTCCGGGATCCTGATCGTCCCGCTGGTGGACCTGATCACCCTCGCGTTCAGGTCCTCGGGCTCCTCGATGGTGATGGTGTATCTGACCGGCTCGCCCTGGCTTAAGAGGATGGTATCCGAGATCTTGAAGCCGCAACATCCGCAGACCCCGGCGATGATCATCGCCTCGCCGAAGTGGGGGATATCCTTCGTCTCCCAGTCGAAGGTGATCTCGGCGTTGCAGATGGGGCAGCTCGAGGTCGTGACGGCCTTCAATCCCCGTCCCCCAGAATGTTCTCCCGATCTATCCTCATCCTCTTGGGAACGACTATCACCAGGTTGTCGCCGAGCCCTGCTATGTCGCCTTTTATATCCAGGACGGCAGCCTTCAGCTCGCCGATCGCCTCGTCCAGAAGGTCCTTCTCCCGTCTCAGGGGAGATATGTCCACCAGGACCAGGTTTCCCCTCTGAACCTCCATCTTTATCTCGGGCAGAACCTCAAGGTCGTTCAGCTCCGCCATCCTCACCAGAATCTCCGAGGGGGACCCGGCGGAGACCTCCTCGAACTGCCCCAGGTCTATGTTAACGTAATCCTCGTCGCCAGACCTGCCCATCAACTTGTCCAAGATGCCCATATCTCGCCCTCTGCAAAGAGGTATGCCACTCCTCGATTATGATTATCTATCTCAGCATCTATTTAGCATATCTATCTTGATATATCTGATCTCACGCCTCGGCGTTCAAAAGCCCAAACCCGGCCCCGCCCATCAGCAGCATGAAGGCCAGAACCACCAGGACGAACCCCGCCGGCCTGAGAGGCTCAGGCACCGCCATCTGTACCGCGATCATGAGCGCGATCATCAGAAAGACGAGCCCGCAGCTTATGCCGATCTCCAGGGACTTCTTGCTCATATCGCACCAGCTTTGCACTGATCTGAGATATTATTTGCGATCCCTGCCCCGCACCCCAGGGTCAGCCCCTCCTCCGAAGGCCGTCGGAACCAGCCAGCCGTTCCATGAGGGGCCGTGCCATCTTCCCGTACCATCCGAGGTCTATGTACCGGGGGTAGATGGGAAGCCTCTCTCTCAGCTCAAAGGCCGCAAGCCTTGATTCGAGTTCCTCTGTGGCAGGCCACCTCCGATCCGGGTTGATCCAGTCCGGCGTCACGGGGCTGATCCCGCCAAGGTCCTCAGCTCCGGCCTCGACCAGGGGGAGAGGATCGGCCAGGTTCGGGGGAATCTGGACAGCGACCGACTGAGGGAGGATGGACCTTGCCATCCTCACCGTCTCCACCAAGGTCTCTGGGCTGGGGGGAGCGAGATGGGACATGGCGGTCTCTGGCTTTGGGTCGAAGGGCTGGACGATCACCTCTTGGATGTGGCCATAAGTCTCGTGAATTTCTTTTAAAGCCAGGATCGATCTCGTCCGATCCTCTCTCGTCTCGCCGATCCCGACCAAAATGCCGGTGGTGAAGGGTATCTTCAGCTCCCCAGCGGCCCTGATGGCAGAAAGCCTCAACTCGGGCCTCTTTCCGGGGGAGGATTGGTGGGCTTCCACCTCGGCCGTCGTCTCTAGCATCAGGCCCATGCTGGCGTTGTACGGCGCAAGCCTCTTCATCTCCTCTTTTGAGAGGAGGCCGGCGTTGGTGTGGGGTAAAAGGTTTCGATCCAGGGCCAGCTCCGAGAGCTCGATAAGGTAGTCGATGAAGTCGTCATCTCCGATTCGTTTGAGAAGGTCGTCGAAGCCGGAAACCTCCCAGGGGGCCTCGCCGAGGGAGAAGAGGGCCTCGGTGCAGCCTGCAGACGCCCCTTTGTCCAGAAGCTCGGTTGCCTCTTTTCGGCTTATGATCTTGCTTTCGCCATGCTGGAAGCTGCAGTAGAGGCATCGATTCCTGCAGACGTTGGTGACGGGTATGAAGACGTTCCGAGAGTAGGTCAAAACCTTTCGCATGATCTGGACCTTAAGATTGCAGAAAAATAATCTGAAAAATGTAGGTGGTGGCAGCAAGGCGGCTTCAGCGCCGGAGCTCCACCAGCTTCAGCTTGTTTCCCAGCTTGCACTCTTCGGGGGCTTCACCCACCATATCGACGATGGTGCAACGGTCGCCACCCTTCAGGCCGACAGGGTGGCAGAGCTCGTACATGGTGCAGTCGTACTCATCGCATTTAGGGGGCTCAAGGACGGTCTTGGACCCAGCGAAGGCCTTTCTCGCGTCGATGGCTGCGATGATGGGGCTTTCTGTCACCTCCACCGCCCGGACCCCCGCCTCGTGGATGGGGCATTCGTGGACCAGATCCCCGCGAACACCCAGGACCCTGTACCTCCTCCCCGACTCGAGATTGGTACAGGTGTTCCTGAGCTTGCAGGTCTCGCATTCCGGCGAGGGGGCGTTGAATATGAACTCCATCCCTATCGTTGCGAGCTTGGTTCCTATCAGGG
>DAINAQ010000128.1:0-3808 GCA_036733325.1 Methanothrix sp. | reverse complement strand
CCCACTTCGAGGATCTCCATCTCGCTCTCCAGCCGGTGCCGCTCCTTGGTGTCCAGGGCGAGAGGATCGATGTGAATTATCAATATCCCTCTCTTCAGGGAGACCTCGTCCCTCTGGGACTGGACGAACCTCAGCACCGACTCATAGTTGCTCTGGGTGATCAGGTAACCCAGACCCTCCAGCAGGATCAGGGGCTCGTCGGCTTTGATGAGGAAGTCGGAGATCATGCCGCTGAGCCTGGGGAAGTTGGTGGGGTCGACGTGCCTGTACTTGGGATCGATCCCCGCCGACTGGGTGAGCCAGATGACCCTCTTTGGAGAGAGGCCGTACCTCTCCATCAGCCTTTCTGGGTGGTACCTGGTTATGCAAAGCCCTTCCACTCCTCGGTCGACGAGGTCGCTGAAGGCTCTGAGGCTCTCCAGGGGCTTCTCCTCCTCGATGACGTAGGTCGTACCGGGAGCGAGCCGAAGCTCCAGGGGGTCGAGGCCGTACTTGGCCATCAGAGGCTTTGCGGCGCTGGAGAGGTCGAAGCTCGGGTCCACCTCCTCAATCGCCCCTCCAATGCGCCTCAAGGCGGCGAAGAACTCCCAGCGGCTCAGCCGCGATCTCATCTCGATCTTCAAACCGCCTCTTGGGGTCCTCATATCAATATAGCCCATCTCGGGATCGCAGGCTTCCCCCTCATCTCGCCCCCTCAAACCGGCGAAGATCTTCTCGGTCTCCATCATCCCTTCCAGGTTCCTCAGAACGGTCATCTTCTCGGGCTCCTCAAGCCTCTTCAAAAGGGAGTCCACGAAGACCTTGAAGAGGTAGGCCGAGAGGGGTCCCAGGAGAAATATCAGCTGCTTGGCCTCGTTGATATCCGATTTGAGCTTTCTATTGACGAATTCGGGCCTCGCCTGAACGACCAGCCTGGTTCTTCCCATTCCGGAGAGCTCTTCCAGGGCGTGGACGAAGTCCAGGACCTCCGACTCGGGAACCGAGGCGTTCTCTTCGATCAGACCTTCCAGGCCGTCCAGGAGGATTATGCTGTTTCTGCTGCTCTCCGCGAAGGATTTTATGGTTATAAAGAGGAGAGGGAGGTTCTTGGGATCGATGTACCTCTCTCCCCGGCCCCTCTCGGGGCTGAGCCTGATGATCGGCGTCTCGGTGAAATGCCACCTCAACCTGATCTCGTCGGGGTCGGAGAGAGTTATGCATAAACCCTCTATCCCGTGGGTTATCTGGTCTGTAAAGACCTCGTACGCCTTCTCCGGGATTATGTAGATCTTGCCCGGATTGAGGGTGTATATGGGGCTGGTCTCCTTGATCACCTCCACCACCGGCTTCACCGCCACCTCCTCTTCGACGATCATCCTGGTGGCCGTCGGGCCCAACGATCCGGTGAGGGTCTTCTCCAGCCTGTCCCTCAGCTCGAAGAGCTGCCGCGCATCGATCCCCTCCCGGGTGGTCTTGAGGTCGGCGAGGTTCAGCTCCACCACGTTCTTCGCCCTCTCGGCCCCGATGTACCTTGCCACCGTCTCCTCCAGCTCGTCCACCGTCCCCACCCGGATCACCATGCTCTCTCCAAAAGGCAGGATGGGGCAGGGCTCAATCCGGGGGCAGACCTTGTATATGTCGACGAAGCCGTCAGCGAGGGCCTTCTCCTCATCGCTCGGCTGGTGGATCAGGGAGAAGAGGACGTAAAGGGAGAAGTTGGCCAGAATCGACCAGAAGAAGGCGTGGGTCCAGATGTCGAGCTCCAGGCCGAAGAGGGCCGTGGGCCGGAGAAGTTCGATCCCGGCGGGGCCGCTCTCGATCAGGCCCTTTGAGACCCACCCCGCCTCACTGAGGGTCGGAAGGAGGGCGGTGTACCCCCAGATCACGAAGCCGGCGACCAGCCCCGCCGCCGCCCCCATCCTGCACCCCTTCTTCCAGTAGAGGCCGCCCAGGGCGGCCGGGGCGAGCTGGCAGGCGGCGAGGAAGGAGAGGGTGCCGATGTCGACCAGAGCGGGAAACCCCACCAGGAGGGAGTAGAGGTATCCCAGGGCCAAAACCAGAAGGATGTTCAGCCGTTTCAGGGAGAGGATGAGAGAGGGGAGGTCTCGTCCCTTTCCGATCTTCCTGACTATGTAGGGCATCTCCAGGTCGTTCAGGATCATCGTCCCCACCGTCACCGCCGAGACCAGGACCATCGCCGTCGCCGCGGAGGTCCCCCCGATGAAGACCAGAAGGGCTAAAAGATCCTGCCCCTGGCTGATGGGGATGGAGACCATGAACATGTCCACATTCCCCGGCGCTCCCAGGAGGAGGCCGCCCCAGGCCACCGCGGGGACGAAGAGGTTTATCAAAAGCAGGTAAAGGGGAAAAAGCCACATCGCCCTCTTCAGGTGTTTCTCGTCGGAGTTCTCCACCACCATAACGTGAAACTGACGGGGAAGAAAGAGGATGGCAAAGGAGGACATAGCGGTCAGAGAGAGCCAGGAGACGTAATCCACCTTCAAAAGGTGGGAATGTTCCGGGCTCGTGGCTATGGCGCCTACGATCTCGCCGTAACCGCCGAAGACGCCGTAGGTTATGTAGAGCCCCGCCGCCAAGAAGGCCACCAACTTCACCACCGACTCGAAAGCCACCGCGGCGATCAGTCCCTCGTGCCGCTCCAGGGGGTCAAGATGCCTGGTCCCAAAGATTATGGCGAAGATTCCCAGAAGAACCGTCACCAAAAACCTTCTGACCCCCAGGACTTCATGCTGCGGGCCGCTTATTATGGTCAGGGACTCGGATATGGCTATCAGCTGGAGGGCGACGTAGGGGGTTATCACCACCAGGATGGCCACGGCGACCAGGGCCCCTATGAGGTAGCTCTTGCCATACCGGAAGCTCATGAAGTCGCTGATGGTGGCGAGACGGTGTTCCTTGGAGATCCTGATCATCTTCCTCACCACCGTCCAGCCCAGGAGCATCACCAGGGAAGGCCCCAGGTATATGGGGAGGAACCCCAGCCCCTCGGTGGCTCCCCTCCCCACGGAGCCGTAGAAGGTCCAGGCGGTGACGTAGACCGAGAAGGAGAGGGCGTATACGTAGGGGTTGGATACGATGCTCTGGCCCTGATCGCGCTTTCTGTCGGCGTAATGGGCTATCCCGAAGAGGAGGAGGAGGTAGAAGACCATCGCCGCCAGGGCAAGAACCGGGTTGATCAATTCGAAGTCCACCTGTCAAATAGATAAGCCGAGAGGATGATCAGAAGCCATACCGAGATGATGTAGACTAGGATCGAGAACGGGCCCGAGGTTTCGCCCCCCCCTACAAGAGAGAGCATCGGCCAGTTGAGGAGGACGCCTCCGAGGATGAAGAGCAAGATCCAGAACTCGTCTTGCTCCATGAGATCTTTCCGGGATATCGTCATGATGACAGCAGGCCTATAAACCACTACGATCTGCTTCCGAGATATATCTGCCGATTGTGGATCTTCCAGATCATGCCCGCCGAGTCTCAAGGTGACCCGAGGCCCAGGAGGCGAGTCCCAGGAGACCGAGTTGCAGGTGTCGGTGAGCCGGCACCGCCTCGGTCGAGGGTAGTATCGAAGCCGCATCGGCGCCATTGATCCATTGGCGCATTGCCGCATCGGCACGTCGCCGTATCGGCGATGAGCCGAAGCCGAATCGCCTCAAGGTAATCCTCATGAACGTCTTATTCTATTTGGCCCTGTTGGAGAAAGAAATCTCGCCACCTCGGTTGCGGACCGCTCCGATCTTGCGGACGGCTTTTATATGTGAACCCTATTCTCCCATCGGTGACGTTGTTTGGTCCTCAGAACTCATTATTCAGG
>DAINAQ010000127.1:0-3816 GCA_036733325.1 Methanothrix sp. | reverse complement strand
GTGGACGAGGTACTCGGAGTGGGGCACCTTCTTTGGGCCTTCCACCTTTTTGTAGACCCGAAAGTGGCTTCCGAACTTGAAGCCGGTCTTGACCACCAGGTTTCGGTCTCGAAGGTCCCGGTATACCCGCCGCTTCATGTCGAAGTCCTCCTCGATCCGCCTCGCCCTTTGGGCGAACTCCTCTATGTCCAGGGGATCACCAGACCGGTCGACGATCTGGAGGACCCCCTTCTCCAGGAGATAGGCCGACTCCACCAGGGAGAGCTGAAGCCTCCCGCCACCGGGCTTTCCGTAGAAGCCCTCCTCGTGGAGGAGCCGGGACGAATCGGGGTCCCAGAGCATCACCCGGTCCTCGAGAAGGGTGGCCGTGCCGCCGTGTACCTCGGACTTCATCTCCCCCTTCAGCTCTCGATCCCTGGCCTCGTAGAAGGTGATATCGCTCTCCTCGTCGACGACCGCCAGCATCAGCCTCTTTCTCATCTGCCTTGCTACCTTCGCCGGCTCCACCAGCCTCTGGAGGGGGACAGGCTCCCTCTCCGAGATCACCTGGACGTAGAACTCGGCCGGGGTCTTGCCGGGCTTTCCGCCCCGGGGATAGACCCGGAAGTCGGCGAGCCCCGGCTGGACGTAGTAGCCCCTCTCCCGGAGGTCCTTATAGACGACGTACCTGAACTCGAAGCCCGCCTCCAGGGCAGTCGCCGCCTCGAAGAAGGACCGGAAATCCAGATCCTCGCCATTGAGGCGGACCGCGATCCTCCCCCGATCCAGAAGGTAGGCCGCCTCCACCAGGGAGAGCTCCAGGCCTCCGGCGACGGGCCTCCCAAAGCTTCCCTGTTCGTAGAGCTCCTCTTTCGCCTCCTTTTTCCCCAGGAGGACCTTCTTTGCGCAGAGGTCGCCTGGGATGGGGTCGTCGGACATGAAGATGGTGCGAGCTCAGGTGGAGAGGCTGTCCGGCCAGACCCCGTGGACGCAGTTGAGGGCCCGGTCCAGGGTGCTGTGAACCTTCTCTGCCGAGTAGCCCGTGCTGAGGAGATAGGACTCGACGTGGTTGGGGACGGCGATGGACATCTGCTCGACCATCATCACCACCTGGAGGATGGTGTACTCGCCGAGCTTGACGGGGATGATCGTGTCGGATACCAGAAGCTCGAAGATCTCGGGGCTGATGGGCCGCTCAAACCCGGAGAGGAACGCCTCCAATATCTCGCTCGTCCACTCGTGCTTTCGTCCGGCCTGGTCGACGTAAGGCATGACCACGACCTCCCTGGTCTTCGCCAGGCTCTCCACCAGATCCTCGGCAGTCACGTCCCCGTCGAAGACCAGGTTGAGGAAGCTGGTGTGGGGGACGGTGGTCGGGATCTTGGACGCCCTGATGCTGTAGGTGACCTCCTCGAATACGGTCCCCGCGTCGGTCCCCTGATGGCCCACTCCCTTGCCTATGGAGACGGCCGACGGCGATGCTCTGACCACGGTGTGGGGGTCGCCTTGCCTGCGGTCGATGTTTCCCAGGATCATCTTGAGGCCGAGAGGTCGCGCCGCAAGAGACGCTCTGCATATGCCGGTGGTGTTGCAGCTGGTGCACTGGATGACCTTCGGCTTGGCCGAAAGGAACTTCTCGTAGTTCTCAAGCCCGAAGAAGAATTCACGCTGGAAGTCGGCCTTCAGCTCATCCGAAATCTCGACCCCCTTCTCCTTCAAAGCCGCCATTATCTTGTCTCTATGGGCTCCTCCCATCAGGGAGACGGTGCAGCCGTGAGCCAGCCCCGCCTCCACATAAGGGGTCTCCTGATCCCCGGGGGTTCCCACCATGATGAAGTCGGAGTCCTCGAAGAAGTCGTCGTAGCCTCCCTGAATCGAGAAGCCAGCGCCCTCCCATTTGGCCTTGTCCGCATCGTCCGAGACGTAAGCTTTGACGTCGCAGATTCTGATCAGCTTGCTCAAGGTGCTCTTCGCCCTGCCGTGGGGCTGTCGGAGCAGGACGTTGAGATCGCCTCCGATTCCTGCGGCCTTCTTTGCAGCGTCCAGGGCGAGAACGGTTCTCTTGTTCTCCGTACCGTCAAATCCTACGAAGCCTGCACTTGATTTCAATCTCATTCCTCCTAGTTAGTTTAAGAAGTCTCTCGATATTAATCTTTCCTGTTAGAGTCCCTGTTCAGGGACTCTCGAAGGTCTCGACGATCCAGTTCACCACAAGGACCGCGTTCTGGTCCGGATCTAGCCCTTCGGCATCCACCACCACTCCGGGATTCAGCGGCTCCTCGTAGGCTACGTCCACCCCGGGAACCGCGGCCCCCTCCCTCCCGGCCTTCGCATAGATCCCCTTCGGGGAGTAGACCGCCTTCCGCCCCCGCTCCCGTTCGATGCAGGAGGCCAGGGATGCTTTGATGTAGACCTCGGAGAACCGGGGGATGAGCTCTCTTGCACGATCTCGATATCTCCGCCGGTTGGCGGTGGCGTCGACGATGACATTCGTCCCCGCCTCCGAGAGGAGCTTGGCCATGTATGCCAGGCTCGCGTAGACCACGTCCCTCTCCTGGTCTGAATAGGTGGGATTGGGGGTGATGACCCGACGGATCTCGTCCAGCTCCAGAACTTTGACCTTGATCCCCCGCTCTTCAAGCCCTGCCTTCACTCCTTTGGCGATGGTGGTCTTTCCGCAACCGGGGAGCCCTGTGAACCAGAGAACCCAAGACATGAACCAAGAGACGCCCATAGCGAATAAATATCATTCCCTCGCCAGGTTTCAACTAGTTTACCAGGAGGATCACGTTTTCATATCGGGATCGCCGGTTTCGGCCGCGAGTTTCAGCTTTTTTCCGTCGGGTACTTCGAAGAAAATATTCAATCGGACAAAAGATTAATATAAGTGTTCTTGATATATAGAGATGCAACGGGACATATCCTCCTCTGCATAGGGATAATGAGAGGTATAAAAATATGACCAATAAAAGAAACTTCGCGTTGAGAGACGCTGACGGCAACGAGATCGGCGTTTTCACGGGAAAACAGCCGAGGCAGGCGGCTTTGAAGGCTGCAAACCGGGGATACACCGACATCAGGCTGAGGGAGAGGGGCACAAAGAAGGTGCATCTATTCAAAGGCGAGCGGAAACTGGTGGTGAAGCCCTCCAACGCCCCCGACTGGATGCCCAAAGAGATCTGGAAGCCGAACGTGAAGAAGGTGGGGATAGAGAAGCTGGACCAGATCTGAAGATCTCGTCACCGGATCTCTCTCGGTGGATCGCCGGCAGGCGGCTCTCCCGCCTGCAGCATCCTCATCTTGCGTTTTTCCGGGTCTCTCCAATCGGACCATATTCTCGTTTGGTTCTGGCGGGGCCACCGACCTCTGAGACTTTCGTACTGAGACTTTCGTACTGAGACTTTCGTACTGAGACTTTCGTACTGAGACTTTCGTACTGGGAGTCTCTTCGGATCTTCGATCCTCCTATTCAGAGCTCTTCTTGCCACTCCTGGCGGGTGGCGCTGACCTCTGAGTCCTCTTTTTGATCTCCGATCCCCCCTGTTAGGACCCCTTCAGTCGGATGACCTGCGGACTATGCGTCCACGCTGAGGAGAATCCTGATCTCGCTCCCCTGGTAATCGGCAGTCGTCCAGAAGACGTCTCTTGCCGTCCCGGATATCTCGTATCTGCCGATGCCCGTCCTCTCCATCTCCACCCTTCCCGCCACTGCCAACAGGTCCGGGAAGGGCTGGAAGATGGGATCGGTGAAGGTGTTTTTGCCGATCTGCTCGGCTTCGGGATCGCTGATGATCGTCCCGTCGGGCATCATGGCCCAGATCTTGGCGGAGCCTTCGG
>DAINAQ010000126.1:0-3827 GCA_036733325.1 Methanothrix sp. | reverse complement strand
TCCCCTCCTTCCCCTATCGCATCCTCTGGGAGGAGAGGGTCCTCCGATCCGTCGCCAATCTGACCAGAGAAGACGGCGAGGAGTTTCTGGATATCGCCCCCCGGGTCCCCGTCAGGACCGAGGTGATCCCCTTCGCCCTGGAGGAGGCGAACCTCGCCCTGGAGAGGCTCCGGTCCGGAGAGATCGAGGGGGCGGCGGTCCTGGTGATCCGGTGAGGCCGGAGCGTCTTCCATGGTCCATTGATCCCGCGATGCCACCCTAGCTCCCTCTTTCCTCCGTCATCCTCTCGTCCTCAGTCTTCCTCTCTTCCTCACCTTCCTCTCCTCACCTACCTCTTCCTCACCTTCCTCTCGTCCTCCGTCTGTCAGCGCTAAGACTCCCTGGTTATCCTCAGCCCCCACCGGTTGAGCTTGCCCACGTCAGACCTCGCCACGTCTGCGACCTTCAGCATCCAGGCGCCTTCGATCTCCTCCCCCCGGAGCTTCGAAAGGGCCGGGGTCGTGGCCGAATTGTAGCTTCTGATGATGTTGTCGTCGGCCATCCCACCCCTTTCGTGGAGGGGAATCGCCGTTCCCGCCGGGGATACGAGGGCCACCACCAGGTCCCCGATGAAGTTGTGGGTGATGTCGACATAGACCTCTACCTCCCTCACCCTTCCCTGGTCTCTGGTGCTGATCGTGGCCACGATCCCGTTCGGATCGTTGTCGGGGATGGTGGCCGCCGGCGCGTCCTCCAGGTTCAGCGAGCTGCTCTTCTGCCCTTCGATCTCCAGCTCCCATCGGTTCAGCCTGCCCTCATCTTTAGCCGCCAGGTCCTGGATGAAGAGGGTCCAGTCCCCCTGAATGGACTGGCCTGCGAGGGACCCCAGGCTCGGGGTCGTCCTCAGATCGAAGGTCTCTCTGATGTCGTTTGAACTTCCGCCGTGCCGATCGTGAATCAGGGCGGACTTTCCAGAAGGGGAGATGAGGGTCAGGCGGAGGTCGCCGATGAAGGAATGAGATACGTCGACGGCGACCTTGACGCTGGAGAGGTTTGCGGCCTCTGAGAAGGTCACCTTGTCCCGAACCCCCTGGACGTCGCCGTCGGGGATGGCAAGGTTCGGAGTGGAGGCCTGCCGGAAGGCCTTCTGCCCCGTCTCTCCTCTGCGCCTCAGGGCCTCGGCCACCGCCTTCGCCGCATCGACCCTCCCGTGGCCGAACCAGGGACTCCAGGTCCCCTCGGGGAGCCCGAGTTCGACGAACTCGCCTCGGTTGAAGGGTGGTATCGGGGAGACGTCCCAGCTGGTATCGAGATCGTAGGCCGCAGGCTCGGTGCGCGGATACCCCTCCAAGCTCAAGTCCTTTGAGGCGGTCTCCTTCAGGATCGACGCCACCTCCAGAGCCGAGAGGTCGGGGTTTGCGGATATCACCAGGGCGGCGATCCCAGCCACCAGGGGGGCGGCGCTGGAGGTTCCGCCGAATTGCTCTGTAACCGGGATGAGCTCGCCGGTAGTGGTGGTGATCGCAAGGCCCGGGACGATCTGCCTGAAGTAAGAGTGTATGTTGTTGCTGGGGGCAGAGATGTCGATCCCGGTCCCGTAGTTGGAGTAGTGGCTCCTCTGGCCCAGGCTGGACACCGCGGCCACGATCATCACCCCGGGAATCTCGGC
This sequence comes from Methanothrix sp., assembly GCA_036733325.1. Classification (GTDB taxonomy): domain Archaea; phylum Halobacteriota; class Methanosarcinia; order Methanotrichales; family Methanotrichaceae; genus Methanocrinis. Next base: position 2,179 of record DAINAQ010000126.1, on the reverse strand, counting down.
CAGGTCGTTTTGGAAAAGACGGGTGGTCTCAACGCCGACCCAGATCGGGCTTCCGTCCGGCCTGAAAGACCATCCGTCGGTGAAAGGAACCTCCATCGATGCGGCGTGCTGGATGGGACAGTTCTCGTTTCCCGCCGCCCAGATGAAGACGATCCCCCTGCCCCGGAGGCCGCCGGTCCTGGCCAGGTCCGAGATCCTGCGGGTGACCAGGGGGGCGAAGTCCATGGTGGGGGTGGACCCCCAGGAGTTGGTGAGGACGTCCACCTTGTCGGCGACGAACTCCAGGGCCGAGTAGAACTTGTCGTCACTGATCAGAAGAGATCCGTCGTCGTCTATCTCCCATTTTATGGGAAGAAGTCGGCAGCCCGGGGCCGCTCCCACGGTCAGGGCCGAGTCCACCTCGGCCCCAATCACCCCGGCGCAGGAGGTCCCGTGGTTCTCGTCCCTCGTATACATCTCCTTTGGGTCGGCGCCGATGGTGATGTTGGTGACGAGATTCGTCCCCCGGAAGTAGCCCCAGCCGGCGAACTTGTCGGGGGAGTCGAAGTCCTTGTGATCGATCTTGCAGCCGTCGTCGGTGATTCCCACCACCACACTTTCGCTTCCGAAATGCTCCAGGATCTTCCAGGCCTCCTCGCACCGGGAGGAGGACCGGGGATCGAAGCTTCTGTCAACGAATCGGGTGTGAAGATGCCACTGCCTCGAATAGGCGGGGTCCGTGGGGAGGGCGAGCTCATAGGTTCTCATCCGCCGGTTGAGGTCGTGGTCTGCAGTCTCCACCGTCGGCTCCTCTTCCATCAGCTTCACCACCAGCTTCACCGGGTTCATCCCCGTGGCCTCGGTGAGCTGGAAGAGAAAGTCGCGCTCGGAGTAGGATTTGAGCCTGACCAGGCCGTACTTCCCGGCAAAGGCGTCCACCTCGCCCGGGGGCAGGGCCTCCCGGAAGGTGACGATGACCCGGTCGGTGATCAGAAACTCCTCCCCGGTCTCGGCGACCCGGTAAGCGTGATGGGTGGGGGCGAGATGACGGGTCACGCTCATAAGAGGCTCAAGCTCGGCCACCTTGGTGGTGACCCTGGAAGAGGCCGAAGATACCTTCTCCGCGTCCTCGATCCCCATCTTCTCCAGCGTCTCTGGAAGCGCCCTCACCACGAACTGGTCCGGCTCCTTCTCCAGGAGGACCTTCTTTCCCGCCCGATAGGTATAAGCTTCTTTATTCTCAGTCACGATCAACACCTTCGATATAACACCGCTTTGTTCTGTGCCTGATCAGGATATATTTCCTTCGATAAGTAGACCGACATCCTCCAGCTATCCGAGTCATTCTATTGTTTATATTAAATTATTAAATATTTTAGATTCATCTTATTGATCTCGTCTTTCAATCGAGAATTGGCGAAATCTCGCTTGTTTTCTGGCTTGCATCCGACCGGACCGCCGCAGCATATTGGTCAAAAATCTGGAGCTCTTCTGCGATCAACCCTGAGATTTTCTGAGATCCTATGCCGTCGCGTAGGATCTCCTTCCCCTCCGGATACTTTCGCCCCGCGGACCCAAAAGGCCTATTTCAAATCGAACCGTTCCTGATATCGTGACCACCCTGGAGAAGATGGCCCGCCTCGCTGCCCTGAGCAGGTTCGACTCCCTGGGCCCGTTTCCCGGAAGGAAGATCGATCCGGCCAAGGTCGAGGTTCTGGGGAGGGGGACGAAGCACGACATCTGCTCGTCCACCTCGGCAAAGAGGCGGGAGGAGGGGATCTATCGCTTCGGCGACGTCCTCCGAGGCGGGCTCTGCCACTCCTTCACCGGCAGCGGAAGGTGCGTCAGCCTCTTCAAGACCCTCTACACCAACGCCTGCCCTCACGACTGCAGGTACTGCGTTAACGCCAAAAGCTCCGGAAGTTCCCGGACCTTCTCCTATTCGCCGGAGGAGCTGGCCAGGACCACCGTCGCCCTCTATCGAACCAATCGGATCGAGGGGCTGTTCTTGAGCTCGGGGATCGGCGAGGGCGAGGAGGAGACCATGGAGGAGATGATCGAGACGGTGAGGCTCCTGAGAGGGAGCTATGGGTTCGGGGGCTACGTCCACCTGAAGATCCTCCCCGGCTCGTCCAGAGAGCTGGTGAGGGAGGCGATGGAGCTCTCGGACAGGGTGAGCGTGAACCTGGAGGCTCCGTCG
>DAINAQ010000125.1:0-3937 GCA_036733325.1 Methanothrix sp. | reverse complement strand
GCCTTTGAACACCTCGACCATCTAAATACCTCGAATTAAAATCAGAAGACGGACACGTTCTCTTCACCGCCATCACTATATAAATCTTCCGCGCCTTTCGCGAGTTCGAATCCGGAGAAGTGATGGCAGACGACGCAGTAGTTCTATTTATTTCTCGCCAATCCACCCCCCCACTCCACCCACCTCCACGTTTCTTCCTCCGGGAAAAAAACGATCATTAATATACCATTGCTGCTCCCATTCAGCGTCGATAAGGTCTGGTGGAGCTGGCCCTTTGTATCATTGGATATACGAATACTACATAGACCCCATCGTCTACGACACCGGCTACAACCCAGTGAACACCGTCACCTGGGCCCTGATCCTAGGCGGCATGCTTCTATTGATCATCAGGCTCTTTCGACGGCTGGAGATAAGGCTTGACGAGAAGTTCGTCTTCTCCACCGCCCCTTACATCCTGGCGGGGGCGAGCCTCAGGGTCGTCGAGGACGCAAATCTGGTGGCAGCCCCAGAGAAGTACCTGCTCATAACCCCCATCATCTACTTCCTGGTGGCCTCGGTGACCCTGGCGACCCTCGGGCTTTGTAGACTTTCTCTTAAGGAGCGGTACCTTTCAGGCTACGCCGTCGTCGGCCTATCTTGGGCCGGGGCCAACCTTCTTCTCCTTTTCTTGAAAGGAACGGCGAGCCTCCTGGTGCCCCTGGCGATATTTTGCCTCGGGTCTGTGGCAGCCCTGGCGACTTGGGCCCTCGCCTCCAGGCTGAACCTGCAGTTCCTCTCGGATCGGCTGAACCAGCTGATCCTCTATGCTCACATGCTAGACGCCAGCTCCACCTACGTCGGAGTGGATTGGTTCGGATACACCGAAAAGCACGTTCTACCGAACTATCTCATCAACCACATTGGGACGGCTCTGGTGATGTATCCCCTCAAGCTTCTGATCCTGATCCCCGTCCTCATCCTCATCGACGACGCTCTCAAAGACGATCCGTCCCTGAAAAACCTGACGAAGCTCGCCCTCCTCACGTTGGGCCTTGCCCCGGCGCTGAGAAACACCATCAGACTGACCCTCGGGATCTGAACGATCGGTTCAGTGGGACGAGATGGCGTGAGGATCTGAATAAAGGAAAAACAAAAAACGGGGGAAGAGGGGAATAGAAAAGGAATGGAAGGAAAGTACGGGGAGCCTTTCAGTCCCGGATCTTCCGGGCCTCCAGCTTCTCCCCGTGCTTCAGCCTCAACATTATCTGCTTGGCGAGGTCTGAGGACTTAACCATCCTGATGTCACCCCTACGGCCGACGGTGGCGGTAAATACCGGCTCCTTTCCGACGAAGATCTCGACCCTCTCGCCGGGCTTTCCGCCGACCCAGATCGCCAGGTGGCGGCCTGTATCTTCGATGTGGGGGTTGAGGGGTTCCTCCTGGTCGTCGAAGGTCTGGATGTCTATGTGGATTCCGAGGTTCTTTTCGATCTGCTCGATCCTCTTTCCAGACTTGCCGATCACCTTCGCCGCTTCGTTCTCCTGGACCTTCACCACCGCTGAGGAGTCGCTGATCATCTCCACCTCGAAGGGGCCTTTCAGGTGGCTTGCCATCTCCTCTTGGACCTGGCGGACGGCTAGGTCCCAGGAGGCGGGCTTCTTCCCCTCCGGGGAGATCGGCATGACCACGATCTCCTCGCCGTAGGTGTAGAGCTCGTACTCGGCCCTTCCAGTATCGAAATCCTTGACGACGATGACGGGCCGCGCCAGATCTGCCTCGGTCATGCCCGCGGGCACCTTGACGATGAACTCCACGTCCATGACTTTGGCCACCTCCCCCTTCTCGATGAAGACGATGGTGTCGATCACCTGGGGTATCATCCCCAGGTCCACCCTGCCGATAAGCCTCTGGAGGGCGTCGATCGGTTTATTGGCGTGGACCACCCCGATCATCCCGACCCCGGCCATCCTCAGGTCTGCGAAGACCTGGAAGTCATTTGTCTTCCTCACCTCGTCGTAGATGGTGTAGTCGGGCCTGACGAGGAGGAGGATGTCAGCAGAGGCCTCCATGCTCCCCTCCAGGGGTCCGTACTGAGTGATCTCCGGCGGGACTCGGAGGTCTCTTGGAGCTTCCAGGGTCTTGACGACATAGTCGCACTTCTGAAGATATTCTGCGACCCCAGCGGCGAAGGTGGACTTCCCGGACCCCGGAGGGCCTGCGATCATTATCCCCCGATGAGCCTCTTTCAGCCTCGCCTTCAGCTCGTCGCTATGCTGGTAGTCCTCCAGGTCGACCTTGGCAACAGGCCTGACCGCCGTGATCTCGAGGCCATCGGAGAAAGGTGGCCGGGCGATGGCGATCCTCATGGGTCCGAGCTGGACGACGGCCGCGCCGATCTTCTCCATCTCGATGTGGGCGTTGGGGTCGGACTTGACCCTCTCGAAGATCTCCCTCACCATATCCCGGAGTTCTCTCTCGCTCTGGCTCCGATTTCCGATCTTGACGAGGTTGAACTCCCCCACCTTTCCCCTCTTGGCCATGGGGACCGTCCCCTCTTTGAGGTGGACAGATAAGGTGTCTTGGGTGAAGTACTTCTCAAGGCTGATCGGCTTGATCTCCTCTCTCTGGGGTCGGACGTACTCGACCTCGATCCCCATCGCCTCGGCGACCCTGGACTGGATCGAGTCGCTGGTGAGGAAGAAGGCCCCGATGTCCAGGGCCACGTCCCGGATCATGGCGTCGATCTCGCCGCCTCCCGCGAGCTTGATCTGGTCCAGGTCAGGCCTCACTCCCACGTATTCCAGCTCGATCTTGCCGGCCTTTGCCAGCTCAGAGAGGCGTCTCAGCTCTTCAAGCCCCTTGATCCCCGTCTCGCGGCCGTGGTTCGCCTGGGCCTCCAGCTCCGCCACCACCGCTTCGGGGACTACTACTCGTTTTCCGCGATACTCGCCGGAGGCGACCTTGGCAGAGACTCTGCCGTCGATCACCACGCTCGTATCTGGCACTATGCAATCTACCATTGTAATAAACATCCTTCAATTAGTTATTTAGTACTTGTGATCGAACAAAAAAGGAGATCAGAGATAGGCTATATCCATCTCCCTTTTTTCAGCTATCCCCTCGAAAACCTCGTCGATCCCCATCTGTCGCCTTATCTGGCGGGCGGCCATCACCACCATGACGGGCCGGCCGTACTTGTGGACCGCCTTTATCTTGGCGGCACCTTCACCGAAACCCGGGTCCAGCCTTCTCAGAATGCAGATCTTGATTCCGCTCTCAACGAAATCGCCGTCGTCGTCGTGGCCGAACTCGATGCAGACCATGCTCCTCTCCGGTATGATCCTGTAATCCACATCGTAGCTGGCGAAGGCGTTTCGATCGTAGAGCTTCTTGTCGGCGAGGGCCGGCCGGAGATCCTCTTCCACCACCGACTTCGCCAGCTTCGAAAGCTCTCTCTGGGCCTCTCTGGAATGCTCGGGGCACTTGGCTATGGTGAAGAGGTTGAGGTGGTGGTGAGGCTGTTTTTTGGCGTGACAGTACGCTCGCGGCTCTACGATGCTGACGTCATCATCAACAGGGAAGAAGGACGGAGCGTAGTTGTCGCAGCTGTAGCATTTGAGCTGGATGAGGGTATCTTTCTTCAGGAAAGGGGCCATCCCCTCGACGAAGGCGAGGATCTCCGCGATCTGGGGGCTCGCGCCCGCAGGCAAGCTCTGCTGGGCGGCCTTCACCGCGAAGAGCAGCTCGCCCTGAACCTCCTCCTCGTCCACATTTCCGTTCTCCTCTTCCGTCTCATCCTTCATGGGGACTCTTTGATTTAAGCGCGCGTCCGATATAAATATGTGGTGACGCGCCGCCATCGCCTCGATTCCGAAAAGGCTTTATCCTTCGCGGCCTCAGGCCGATGAGGAGGTCAGCCGGTTGAAGGAGATTCGATTTCACGGCCGGGGTGGCC
>DAINAQ010000124.1:0-3969 GCA_036733325.1 Methanothrix sp. | reverse complement strand
GGATATCGACCTTCTTCAGGGACCTCCAGGAGCACGTCGCCTTATCCGAGGCCGTATCGGAGGCAGCCGCCGGAGACCTCGTCCTCTACGACGGGGGCTTCACCCTGTGGAGAGATCCCTACTATCGAGAGATCTTAAACCATATATTTGAGCAGGCCGAGGGGAGGGGGATCGACCTCCTCGCCGTCAGCAAGTCGAGCAAGCTCTCCTGGGGGCGCGGGATCTCAAGACCCCTGGTGAAATCCGCCGATCGCGTCGGGAGCCTGGCGATCCCCGATCGCCCCTGGCGCGTCCAGCTCAGCGGCAAAAAGGCGGTTAAAGAGGAGCCCTGGCGTGGAAAGACTTATGTGGCGAAATTACATCCGGCTGCGACCCACGCCTTCAGGGTCGACGCGCCCGACCACGCCGCAGACCACATCGACCGGGCCCTGGGCCGGGCGGCGATGTATGCCCGATCCTCCGAGAGTCTGGGATATCCCCACGCCCTCTTCAGGGCTCACCAGGACCTGAAGATCCCGGTCCAGGAGCGAAACTTCACCCGCCTATCGTTATTCGAGGGGCTCCGGGCTGAGGGGCTGAACGAGCAGGAGATCCGGGGGGCTCTCGACTATCACGAGATTCTGGACGGAATTCGGAGAAGGTGAAGATGGCAGATCTATCAGACGAGAGATGGAAGAAGCCTTCAGATGAGGGGATGCCAGCTGAGCAGGCGACGACGAGGGTCGGAGAAGAGACCTTCAGGCTGAAGTCTCAAACTACGAAGAACGACGACGCTTCCAGCCCCTATCACAAGATAATCTCAAAAGACGTGAAGGAGTACCACTTCATCATCCCCAGCGAAGAGGTGGTGGAGCTGGGGGAGATCGTCTCCATCCATGACCGACGGGCCGAGAGGGACGCGACTTTTCTTGCCAGAATAACCGACATCCGCCACGACTCCAACTACGACGGAAACTGGGACACGGTGATCCGGGGCGACGGCTTCTACGACACCGACCACATCTTCTGCCGGGTGGTGGCGGAGCCCCTCGGCTGCATAATCAAAGAGGATGGAGGAAGGGGGGGAGGAAGGGGGGTGGGAAGGGAAGGTGGAGGAGGAAGGGAGCGGTTTCGAAAGTCGAGGACCATCCCCGCCAAGTTCTCCCCGGTGACCAAGGCGGAGAAGGAGGAGTTCCGGTTCCTGGTGGAGGTGATGGGGGACATCGAGGTGGGTCGGCTCAGAAACGGGAGCCGGGAGGTCGAAGAGATCCCCGTCGCCCTCCATAGCGTTGCCATGGACCACCACATGGGGGTCTTTGCGACGACGGGGATGGGCAAGTCCAACTTCATGAAGGTCTTCGCCGCCTCCTGCATGAAGAGGGCCTCCTCGAAGGAGTCGAAGTTCGGCCTCTTGATCGTCGACCCCCACGGCGAATATATCCTGGGCAAGAAGGGGACCAAGGGGCTCCTCCACCTGGACCGGTACAGGGACGGGATCGTCTGCTACTCCACCGACCCCGGCCACCTCAAAGACCCTCTAGTCTCAGAGCTGACGGTAAAAAGGAGCGAGATCCGGCCCCAGGACATCGAGGTCCTCTACGACTGGACGGCGGCCCAGAGAGAGGCGCTGGAGGCGGTTTCTCGAGTATTCTACGAGGAGGCCTGGCTCGAAGATATAATCACCCCCGAGGGCGCGGCAAAGATGATCGCCGAGGGCTTCCACGAGAAGACCGCGGGCAGGATCAGCCGGACGATAAAGACGATCCTGGACAAGAACCGCTACATCTCCGACTTCACCTCCAGCATCCCCGGAATAATATCTAACCTCCTGGAGGGGAAGGTGGTCCTGGTGGACATCCCCACCCTCGGCGAGAGGTCCGAGCTCTTCCTCCTCTCCCTCCTCTCCCGGACCATCCTCGACCGGTACAAGAAAGAGAGCGCCGAGGGCGCCAGGGGGAAGAGCTGCCTGATAACGGTGGAGGAGGCGCAGCGGGTCCTGGGCGGTGGCGAGGGGAGCCTGGCCCGGTTTGAGTCGATCGCCCGGGAGGGGCGCAAGTTCGGGGTGGGCCTGTGCGCCGTAACCCAGCAGCCGAAGCTGATCGATAAACAGCTCCTCTCCCAGTTCAACACCCTCGTCATCCTGGGCCTCGCCGACAGAAACGATCGGACCCGCCTGGAGGAGTCGGCGAAGCAGGATCTTTCGACCTTGGACGTCGAGATCCAGACCCTGGAGAAGGGGGAGGCGATCATCAGCACCCTCAACATACCTTTCCCGGTCCCGGCGAGGATCCACCTCTACGAAAAGTACCTCGCGGAGCTGAACCGGGAAGGCGGTGTCGGTGAAGAGAGGAGGCCTAAGGCCGGAGGCTTCAACCCTCCACCCGATTAGATCCTGGAGAGAAACTGATGAAGATCGTTCACATGGCTGACTCCCACCTCGGCTTCTCCGCCTACGGCAGGGTCGACCGGTGGGGAAGAAACCTCCGGGAGGAGATGATCTACCAGGGATTCTCTGAGACGGTGGACAGGATAATTGAGCTAAGGCCCGACGCCGTCGTCCACGCGGGCGACGTCTTCCACCACGTGAGGCCCCGGATCAGGCCCCTGGTCGTCTTCAAGCAGAACCTGGAAAGGCTGGTCGAGGCCGGAATACCGGTCATCATCATCAGCGGAAACCACGACGCCCCCAAGAGCTACGCCGCATTGAGCCCCTTCACCCTCTTTGAGGGGATGGATGGCGTCCATATCGCCCACCACTACCGGTACGAGCGGTTCGATGCAGGAGGATGCCGGTTCCACTGCATCCCCTTCTGCCTCGGCCCCGAAGACTACCTGGATGAGTTCCGGAAGATGCAGGAGTTCAGGATGGAGAATCCATCGGGCCGGGATGTCCTGGTGATGCACGGCCTGGTGGAGGCCCTCTGGGACCGAAGGCTCCGGACCGTCGGCGAGCACGAGCTGATGGAGAGCTTCCTGAAAGGCGACTTCTCCTACATCGCCCTGGGCCACTACCACGGCCAGGCCCAGGTGGCGAGAAACGCCTGGTACAGCGGCTCCGTCGAGTACTTCAGGTTCGGCGAGGCCGGCGACGAGAAGGGCCTCCTCCTGGTGGATCTGGACTCGGGGAGGGTGGATCAGATACCGGTCAGGGAAAGGTACATGCTCGATCTTGAGCCCATCGACTGCACCGGTCTCTCCTCCCGGGAGATCGAGGAGGCGGTCGCCGCCATCTGCAACCGGGTGGGGATAAAAGATAAGATCGTGAGGCTTCGGCTGAAGGATCTGTCCAGGGAGGCTTATCGAAGCCTCAGCCAGCGGTTCCTGGGCAAGCTGAAGAACCGGGCCCTCCACCTGGAGATCATGCCGGAGTACAGGGACGACCCGGCGTTCTTTGAGACGGAGCCGATGGACTCAAGACACCTCCCCCAGGAGTTTGTGCGGTTCATCGAGGGTGAGGCCGCCAGGGACGGGATACCGGCCGCGATAAAGGGAGATGTCATTTCCTACGGCACCGATCTTTTGGCCCGGATCTCGGAGAAGAGGACGACGGAGAGCTTCGATGTATCTAAATAGCCTCTCAATGAAGAACTTTAAAAAGTATAGAGGCTGGACGACGATTGATTTTCAGGACGGTCTCACTGGGATTATCGGTGGGAACGGCTCTGGAAAAAGCACCATCGTCGAGGCGATCGCCTGGGCCCTCTACGGCAGCAGGGCATCGACGGTGAGGCGCGACTTTATCAAAAACTCCAGGGCATCTGAGAGCGAGGACCTGGAGGTCAGGCTCTCCCTCAACGTCGACGGCCGGGAGATGACGATTCAGAGGGCGATGCGGGGAAGGAGCCTCTCCCCCGAGGCCAGGCTCTCCATCGACGGCCGCCTGGTCGCCACCGGCACCCGGGAGGTGGACGCCCGCCTGGAAGAGATCCTGAGGATAAGCTTTGCGGACTTCATGAAGACCTTCTACGCCCGGCAGAAGGACCTGGACAA
>DAINAQ010000123.1:0-4039 GCA_036733325.1 Methanothrix sp. | reverse complement strand
TTTTGACCTCCTGATCCTCGACGATCAATGGGTTCATCGCCTCGTCGAATCCGAGGCGGAGGTAGGCTTCCCGGAGCCTTCCGATCACGTCGAAGATGGGATGAGGCCTGCCGTAGGAACAGACGCGCCTTGGGTAGCGGCGGTTCAAGGGCGGCACTTCTACGTACTCCTTTCCCTGCTGCCAAGTGGCGTCGAAATCCTCGCCGGCAGCCTCCCGAATGCGGGCTGGATCGAACTTCATGAGGGCAGGGATTGGGTCGCCCCTCTTTAAGACTTTTGGGAGCGGAAAAGTCGGATGGTTTATAACGTTGCATCTCGTTTTGATATCAAGAGAGGTGGGAAGGGCCTTGAAGTGGTTTAAAAAGATCTTTTCAAAGGAGAAAGGCGGCGAGGGGCGTGGGGGCGAAGCCGTCCCCTCGACCCTCGCCCTGTCTTACGTCGAGGAGTGGCTGAGGAACAGATCACAGGAACCCGAATTTGAAAAGAGGGTCCGGTCCCTCTACGACGCGATAGAACGGGTGGCAAAGAACCTCGAAGCGGACCTTTTGGCCCTGGAGAAGGCGGAGCCGAAAGAGGATGCACCTCCTCGGCTCCTCAAGGCCGGGTCGGCCGCCCGAGAGAAGGTGGCGCGGCAGATGAGAGTCCTCTCCGAGAGGCTGACCCCGCCCCTGGGCGCAGACCTGGAATCGGCAGAGGAGTACCATTCGTTGATGATGAAACATCTCCAGAACACCGTCCAGAAGTTCGGGCGGGCCCAGAGGTACACCGCAGCCCTCTTTCCGAAAGAGGTGGAGACGATCAACTCCGATCTCGGGGCGATCAGCCGCCACCTCTCAGACTTGGACGAGATGATCTCTCTGCGAGAGGCGAGCCTCGAAAAGTTCGTGGAGGCGGCGAACCTCGCATCTCAGGTCCGCGAACGGAGCGACCAGGTCGAGTCCCTCAGGGCTGAGATCTCCGAAGACGAGGGCCTTTTGTCCGTGCTGAAGGATCGAGAGAGGGGCCACCAGCAGGATATCGAGACCTGGACCAAAAGCGACGCGGGGAAGAAGAACCTCGACGAAAGAAAGTCTCTGGAGCAGAAGCTGAGGGAAAAAGAACAGATCGAGATGAGCATGGCAGACCTCGTATCCCCCCTCACCAAGGCCATATCCAGGATCGTGAAGCAGGACGACAGCGACCGGATCGCCCTCCAGCACCGAGAGGTCTTCGAAAAGCTCTCCGTCTCCCCGGCCAAGGCTCTCGAGGGCGACGTCTCGGGAGCCCTCTTGGAGCTGAAGTCCAAAGTCGACCTTCTGGGCCTGCGGGACAAGAAGAGGGATCGGATCACAGAGCAGATCGACCACCTCCTGGAGGATAGGCCTCTTGAGGTCCTGAAGGCCCGCCACCACCGGCTGAACGGCGAGATCGAAGATTTGGAGAGGAGCCTTTCGAGAAGCGGTCGCGAGACCGCCCGGCTGCGGGAGAGGCGCGACCAGGTCCGCCAGAAGACCCCAGCCCTGGAGGCGGCGATCGAAGAGAGGAGAAAGAGCCTCACAGCCCTGGAAGAGAGGCTCTCAAAAGATCTGGCAGATCTGAAGGAAAAACTCGGGGAGATCGCAGGAGAGAACTTGGAGATCGATCTTCTCAGGTGAGGCTTGAAAGCCATATCCTTCCGGGCATGATATCCGATCTCTATCACTTCATAAAAGCTTAGGGACTTGGAGCAGGCCTGAGAATAAATACTTATAACCAGCAGTCTCAATCAATTCGCTGAGATGCGGCCTGGTATTCTGCGCCGCTCTCAAAATAGATTGATGGTGAAAGGGAGGATCTGGCTGATGAAATTTTCGTTTTCGACGATTCTGCTCCTGGCCCTGACCATGGCTCTGACGGTCGCGCCCGTCTGCCTGGCGTTGGGCGAGGAGACCGAACCTCTGGAGCTTCAGAAGGGCGAGCTTCTCTTCATGGACGACTTCGAGACAACCAAAGTTGGCGGCTCCTGGGGGTGCGCTATAGGTGAGAATCAGAGCAACTACTACGAGGATGGCAAGTACATCATAAACGTCGTTCCGGCCGACTCTTGGTGGAGGATTTCGTCCGGAAAGTCCTTCGGCGAGAGCATCGTGGAGGTGGAGGCCACTCCCATAGGCGGACCTGACGACAACGTCTACGGGATCATGACCGGGTGGCAGGACTGGTCCAACTACTACCTCTTCATGATATCTGGGGACGGTTACTTCAGGTTCAGCAAGAGGGAGAACACCACATGGACCCAAAACGACCCCTGGACGAAATCCGACAGCATCAAACAAGGAAAGGAGACGAACTTGGTCCAGGTGAAACGCCAGGGTGAAACGTTGTCCTTCTACGCGAACGGCTTCAAGCTCGCCGACTACGTCGACGACAGCTTCCCCGAAGGAAAGGTGGGGATCATGGCTGGCACCACCGCCTGCGGTGGGAAGAACGTCACCATCAGCTTCGATAATTTCTCTGTCTGGGAGATAAAGGGATCTTGATCCAATCCTGATCTCCCGTCGTCTATTTTTTACTGTCTTTAGGTGGCTGGCTTTATCCTTTGCCTCCAGCCTCAACCCTCTCTTTCAGGGCCCTGTTCATCTCCTCAAAGCCGGTGAGGGTCTGATCGATGGTTCTGGCCATGAGGGGGACTAGAAGGCCTGAGAACTCCTCCCTCTGGATGAACTTCACACTCTCGGGCCCCAGGGGCTCGATCTCGAAGATGTGCTCTCCATCGAAGAGGCCCGGCATCCAGAGCCGCCACGCCACCGAAGCTCTCGATTCGGAGCGACCTTCGTCACAGTTGGCCGGAAGGCCGCGGCCTTTCCGCCCGGAGGCCTTATCTGGACCCTCAGCCTCGCCCCCTCTGTTGCCATTCCCACCACAGGTCGCATGAACGGGTTCCATTCTCTGAAAGCCTCAAAGTCGGTGAGAGCTCTCCAGACCTTCTGCGGCGAGGCCAAAATCTCGATCTCGCTATTTATCTCTCGATTGAACATGGCCGTGCCATCCCAATTCTATTTTGGTTCGAAAGGGGCGGGGGGTCACGATGCGATCTGGCCCCAGATCTCGTCCGCATCGCCGAACTCCCAGTCCGGGGGCTGCCAGCCTGGCTGCGGCTGTTCGCCCTCGAACTCCTCGACGTCGACCACCGACCTCGCGTAGACGGGCCTGAGGGAGGAGCCGTCGACAGAGCTCGGGTCGACCTCGGCGAGGTTGACGAACCTCCCGCTCCAGAGGACCTCGGCATCGTAGACGATCGTCTCCGTCTCTCCCGGACCGAGGTCGATCAGGTTCCAGGTGACGACGCCGTCATCGTAGGCGGCAAAGGTGGGGGTGGAGTCGATAAGCTTCATCCCGTCCGGGAGCCGGTCGGCCACCGTCGCGACCACGGTGTCACCACCGAGGTTTTTGACCTCCAGACTGTACCTGACGTGGTTAGCAACGATCTCGTCGACCGACCCCGTCTTGACGACGGATACCCCTTCGGCAGAACAGCATGAGAGCCATCCGATCTCGACGACGGAGAAGTTTGCGGCATAGATCCAATCATCTCCATCGCCGCCGAAGGCCTCGACCCGGTTCACCAGATCGTCTCCCCGGAAGTCCGTCACGTCGAGGGTGAGCTCGATGTTTCTCACGTCGCCTGGAGAGAGGTGGGTTAGAGACCAGTTGGCACCGTCGGAGGTGAAGGTCGGCCTGAGGTTCGATCTGACGAAGCTTGATCCCGGCGGGAAGAGGTCTTTCACGATGATCGGCTCGAGGGTTCTGTCGCCGTCGTTCTCGAGGGTGATGACGTACCTTGCCAGGGTTTGATCGTCCTCGTAAACGAGGTCGCCCTCTTTTGTCACGCTGATGTGGGGCTGGCCGTACCCTGAGACCTCATAAAGCTGAAGATCTCTTTGGATGGTGTAATCACCCTGATACCCCTCATCCACATCGATCTCGTCTTCAGAGACCACCCTGTACCGCGCCGTCCCCGAGAAGTTCGCCTCCGTCTCCATCTCCTTCAGGCCCCGGACCACCGTCGTCTTATTGAGGC
>DAINAQ010000122.1:0-4051 GCA_036733325.1 Methanothrix sp. | reverse complement strand
GGCGAGATCCCCTCCTGGTCGGGGGAGGAGATCCCCGTCCCCTGGGGGGTGGCCCAGGAGGCGGGCGAGATCAGAGAGCGGGTGGCCCGGCTCCTGGAGGAGGGAGACGGATGGAGAGATGACGGTGACCGCGGCGCGTCGGAGGATGACGGTGAAGCTGAAGGCGAAGGCGGAGCCGTGGAGGATGACCATGAAAGCCGTGCGGCGGAAGATGAGGGGAAAGGGAACGGCACTGCCGAAAGAGGCGCGGCCGCCGCCGTCGCCTTCCTCAGCGGCGAGTACCCGGTGGACCCGGAGGCGGCGATGGTCTTGGTGAAGATGATCAAGTCCCAGCTCGCTCTCCACCTGCCCGTCCCCGATCATCGAACCATAGTCGTCGAGGGGGACGGAACCTATCAGACCATCAACGCCTGCTTCGGCCACCAGGTGAACGAGGCCCTGGGGAGGGTCATGACCGCCCTCCTCTCCGCCAGGCTCGGGACCAGCGTCGCCCTGGACGTCGACCCCTATCGGATCGGCCTTGAGACCCCCAGGGCGATGATGGCCGAGGAGGTGGCGGCCCTCCTCGCGGAGACGAACCCCGATCACATCGCACCCATCCTGGAGATGACCCTCAAGAACACCTCGCTATTCACCTGGAGGATGGTCCACGTCGCCCGGAGGTTCGGGGCCCTCCGTCGGGACCTGGACCGGGAGACGGTGAGCCTGAAGAGGGTCCTCGGCCTCTTCGTCGAAGGGCCCATCGGCCGGGAGGCGATGAGGGAGGTCTTCTTCGACCGGCTGGACCTCGATCGGGCGAAGGAGGTCCTGGAGATGGTGAGGGCCGGCGAGATCTCCGTCACCACCTCGGCCCCAAGCCCCATCGGCTCCGAGGGGAGGCGGGGCGGAAGGGACGTGACAAGTCCGGAGCGGGCCGACGGGGCGGTCATCGAGCTGCTCAAAGATCGGATCATGAACGACCGGGTGATCCTCTTCTGCGTCAACTGTAAAAAGTGGAAGTCGCTTCGCGCGGTAAAGAATGTGCCAGCGGTTCCCCAGTGCCCCATCTGCGGCTCGAGGATGGTGGCTGCCCTCAAGCCCTGGGAGGAGGAGGAGATCAAGGTCGTGAGGAAGCCCGAGGAGGCGAAGACCCCCGAAGACCGGCGGAGGACGAAGCGGGTCTATCGGAACGCAAACCTGGTCCTCACCTACGGCAAGGCCGCCGCGGTCACTCTGGCCAGCCGCGGCCTGGGCCCGGAGACGGCGGCGAGGTTGATGCGAAACCTCCGCCGGGACGAGACCGACTTCTACCGGGACATCCTCAAGGCGGAGCGGGAGTACGCCAGGACGAAGAGGTTCTGGACCTAGATGCCCCAAAACTTAAGCTCTACCAGCGCCTAGCCTCCTCCCATGACCTTCGATCTCTTTCCTGCCGTCGACCTCCGCGGCGGCAAATGCGTCCAGCTCGTCGGCGGGGTTCCCGGCTCCGAGGTGGTCAGCCTCGACGACCCCCTGGCCCAGGCAGTACGATGGGCCGAGATGGGCTCTTCGACCCTGCACATCATCGACCTGGACGGGGCGATCCAGGGGGTTCGGATCAACGGACCCATCCTCCAGCAGATCGTGGAGACCCTGGACCTCTTCATCCAGGTAGGGGGCGGGATCAGGACCAGAGAGGACGCGGCATCTCTTCTCGATTTGGGCGTCGACCGGGTCATCCTGGGGACGGCGGCCCTGGCCCGGCCGGAGATGGTGACCGACCTTGCGGCCGACTTCGGCTCGGAGAGGGTGATGGTGGCCCTGGACGTAAGAAGGGGCAAGGTCACCACCGAGGGTTGGCAAAAGGACCTGGAGAAGGGGGCGATCGAGCTCGGCCTCCTCTTCCAGGAGAGGGGCGCAGGCTCCATCCTCTTCACCAACATCGACCTCGAGGGGCAGGTCCGGGGGATCGACCCCCAGCCCACCAGAAATCTGGTCGAGGCGGTGGAGATCCCGGTGGTGGCAGCAGGTGGCGTATCCACGGTGGATGACGTCCTGGTTCTGAGGGAGGCAGGGGCCGCTGGGGCCGTGGTCGGGACGGCGATATATACGGGAAAGCTCAACTTCGGGGAGGCCCTCTCCGCTCTACAATCGTGATCATGCGGTTCATGGAGGGTTTGTGGAGGTCTCGTGGAGGGGTGAAGATGGTTTGTGGAGATTTCACCGAGGCGGGGTTGTGGAGGAGATGAGCAGGTGATGGCATGAGAAAGGGTGAGGGAAGAATTGAGGTGGGCGGAGCGAGGGCCGTGGCCGATCTCGAGCTCGACGGCAGGGGCGAAGCGGTTCTGGATTGCGGATCGGGGTTTCTCGACCACATGCTCTCGGCCCTGGCCAGGATGAGCGGGGTCGATCTATCGGTGAAGGCCGGGGGCGGGATCGCAGCCCAGAGGGCTCGGGCCCTGGGGCTCGCCCTGGGGACGGCCCTGGCCGAGGCCCTGGGAGATAAGAGGGGGATAAGACGGTACGGCTGGGCGGCGGTCCCCATGGACGAGGCCCTGGCTTCGGCGGCTCTGGACATGTCCGGGAGGCCGTACCTGGTGATGGCCGGGGAGTTTGAGAGAGACCTGATCGGAGACCTCGCATCTCAGGAGGTGAAGACGTTCCTTGAGGCTCTGACCGAGGGAGGTCGGATCACTCTGAACCTTAAGTTCGAGGGGGATAACGACCACCACAAGGCCGAGAGCATCTTCAAGGCCCTGGGGCTGGCGTTGAAGGAGGCGAAGAGGGTCGAGGGCGACCTCGTCCTCAGCACCAAGGGCGTCCTCTGACCTGAAGCGATATTTTGCCCTACGTTCACTCGAACTCGATCGTCCCCGGGGGCTTTGGGGTCAGGTCGTAGACGACCCTGGACACCTCGGGGATCTCTCCTGTGATGCGGTGCGATATCCGCCTCAGGACCTCCCAGGGCAGCTCCAGGACGTCGGCGGTCATGGCGTCCCTGGACGAGACCGCCCTCACCGCCACCACGTAGCCGTAAGCTCTGATGTCGCCCTTGACCCCGGTTGCCTTCCCCAGGATGGCAGCGAAGGCCTGCCAGGGGAGGAAGTCCTTCAGCTCCTCCTCGACGATGGCGTTGGCCGCCCTGACCACCTCCAGCTTCTCCCGGGTCACCTCGCCGAGGATCCTGACGGAGAGGCCGGGACCGGGGTAGGGCATCCGCTCGCATATCTCCGCGGGCATGTTTAAACCCCAAGCGACGGCCCTCACCTCGTCTTTGTAGAGCTCCCGGAGAGGCTCGACGATCCCCTTAAACTCCATCTTCAGGGGGAGGCCACCCACGTTGTGATGGGACTTGATCCCCCCCTCCGACTCGATCAGGTCGGGGTAGATCGTCCCCTGGATCAGGTACTCGGCGCCGATCCTCCTCGCCTCGTCCTCGAAGACCCGGATGAAGGTCTCTCCCACCACCTTCCTCTTCTCCTCGGGGTCGACGACCCCGGCGAGGGCGCCCAAGAAGCGGTCCTCAGCCTGGACGGTGATGAGGTTGAAGTCGGAGAAGGTCTCGGCTATCTTTCTGGATTCGTTCCTCCGCATGAGGCCGCTGTCGACGTAGACCGGTAGGAGCCGGTCTCCGATCGCCTCCCGGGCGAGAAAGGCGCAGACCGAGCTGTCCACCCCCCCCGAGAGGCCGATGACCGCTCTTCCCTCCACGGTGCGACGAATCTCTTCAATGGCTTCATCGATGAACTTGGGGACGTTGAGACCCATATGTTCACAGGCCGGTTTCGAGGATAATAGACTTGCGGTTTGGTGAATGGTTTCAGATGAAACCAACATGAACCGTACGTAAAAAATAGGCATTTAAAGGAGGTGGTTGTAGGTTATTTCAGCGGGAAGGGGAGTGGGAAACAGAAGATCGCCAGACCTCCTATGAGGATGAGAGGGCATCTCCCTCCGCCCTCTCATCCACGTCCCTTTTGCTCATTTGGCGGTCGAGTCTTCTTCCTGCGTTTTCATTCATTCTCTCATCGGCTCATCCTCTCATCGGCTCATCCTCTCATCGGCTCATCCTCTCATCGGCTCATCCTCTCAT
>DAINAQ010000121.1:0-4072 GCA_036733325.1 Methanothrix sp. | reverse complement strand
TCGATGGTCAGGTCGACGTCGTCCAAGGCCACCAGCTCCACCCCGTCGCCGTAGACCTTTCTCAGCTTCTTGATCTCTATTATGTTGGTCAAACCGGATCACCTCCAAAATTTGTCTCGGTCCTGTCCAGAGATATCTTATTCGGTGGCTATCGCCTCCACGGGATCGAGCTTCGCGGCCTTGTAGGCGGGATAGATCCCCGCCAGGAAGTTGACCAGTAGGGCGAAGACGGCGACGTAGACGAACGTCCCCGGGTCCAGTACCACCGTCATCCTGGTGGTGATGTAGACCTCGGCGGGAACTTCGACCGTACCGATGAGCTTTGCGGCGAGGTAGGCCAGGCCGCCGCCCAGGAGAGCCGAGGGCGGACCCAGGATCACGCTCTCCAGGACGAAGATCTTCATGATCGAGATCTGGTCTGCTCCCATGGCCATCAAGATCCCGATCTCCTTGGTCCTGCGGCTGATTATCATGATCATGGTGTTGGCGATCCCGAATCCGGATATTATGAAGATCAGGAGGTAGAATATACGGGAGTAGATCTGCTGAGTGTCGATCTGCTCCAGAATGTCCCTGCTCTTCTCCTGCCAGCTCTCGGCCCTGTAGAGGGTTATGTTGTTGAGATCCGAGGCTATCGCCGGCGCAGCATCGATATCAGAAAGCCTAATCCCCACCTCGGTCACCACATCCCCCTCTCCCAGGAGGTCCTGGGCTGTATCCAGAGGTAGGTAGATCAGGGTGCTGTCCAGGCCAGTGCCGGTATCGATGATTCCGACCGCCTTCACCTGGATCGATTTATCCTGCCGGGTCAGCCGGAAGTCGTCTCCACGTTTAAGCTCCAGGTCCTCGGCCAGGTCGTCCCCCACCACGGCTGCAAACCTCTTGAATCGAAGCTCGTAGTAGTCCCCCCAGACCATATCCTCCCGAACCCCCATCAGAAGGTCCTCCTGGACCGGATCCGCTCCGATGAAGACGACCCCCTCCACGTTGTCCTTGTACTTGGCCGCCGCCCTTTCTATGAGCCTGGGGGACGATGCCACCACCTCCGGCCAGGCCAGGGCGATGCTGGAGAGGGTTCTGTAGAGGTAGATGTAATCCTCGTCCTCCTTCGGCTCCACGGTGACGTGGGGCGAGTTCTCCACGGTGTTCTCGATCAGGTTCACCCTGTACCCCTCGGTCAGACCTATCAGGACCACGATCACCCCCACGGCCAGGGCCACGGATAAGACCGTGAAGAGGACCATCTTGGGATTTCCCAGGATGTGTCTTTCTGCGATCGCAAGCTCGAACATCTATCTCAACCCCTCAGGGCTACCACCGGGTCCAGCCTGGATGCTCTGTGGGCGGGATAAACCCCGGCGATCATGCTCAGAGCCAGGGCCAGGAGGGGGAAGGCTATGAGGTCAAAGGGATCGACGAGGAACTTGATGACTATCGGCTGCGGTGCCGTGGGCACTTCTATCGTGTACTGGAGGCTGTGGAGATACGTGGAGACCAGGTAGCCGAAGCCGCTTCCGAATACGCCTCCGGCGAGCCCCAGAATCCCGCTTTCGATGACGAACGTCCTCCTGATCGAGGAGCTGGCGGCTCCCATGGCCATAAGCATCCCTATCTCCCTCGTCTTCTCCAGGACCAGCATGTTCATGACGTTGGCGATCCCGAAGGAGGCGATCAGCAGGACCAGGGCCAAAATCAGGTTGTTGGAGAAGGTCTCGATGGCCAGAGTCTCCTCGAACTCAGGAAACAGGGTCCTCCAGCTCTCGGCCTCGTATCCCTGGGCCGAGATCTCTGCGGCGACCCCGTCGGCCTGGTAGGGGTCGGCTATCTGAATGTTGATGTAGGTTACGACGTCCCCCTCCCCCAGAAACTCCTGAGCTGTATCTAGGGAGACGAAGGCAGAACCGTCCCACTCCGGGATGCCAGTCCTGAAGATTCCGGCCACCACCAGATGGATCGTCTTCGCATCGGGGAAGCTGGCAACGATCTCCTCCCCCAGCTTCACCTCCAGCTCCTCGGTCATCTCCTCCCCCAGGACGACCCTCCTCCCGCTCTGGATGGCGTAGAGATCCCCCTCGATCATGTACTTGTCTCCGATGCTGGTCACCTGGTTCAGATCCTCGGGGACGACTCCGGTCATCTCGACGTTATCCACATTGTCCTCAAAAGATAGGGTCGCCGTAGTGCTGAGGGCGGGAGAGACGGCGACAACCCCGGGGATCGTCCAGACGAACTCGATCAGGGTCTTATAGAGGTAGATATGCTCCTCCCCCTCCTTGGGCGTAACCAGGACGTGGGGGGCGAGCTCGAATATCAGGTCGAAGAAGGTCTCAAAGCTCCCGTTCAGGACGGACCTGAATACGATGATGATGGCCACGGCGAGCCCGACGGCCCCCACGGCGAGGACGGTCTGCCTCTTTCTTGTGCTGATGTGCTTCATCGCCACGAAGAGCTCTAACAAGGGATTACACCTTCTTGACCCGGCTGTTCAACGACGCCAATACCGATTTATTAGGATCTTATTTATAGAGATCGGAGAAGACAAAGGATGAGACGAGCGCTCCTGCTGCGAGGCTGACCCAATATGCAAGACGACTGGCGTCCTGACGCTTCGGGAGGCGACTCCAGGGAAATCCAGGAGCAAGCGAGATCAATATGGAGACCGCTGACCCGAGTCCTCAAGCCAGCTCTTCGCATTCCCTGGAGCCTCTGGTCAGCCCCGGAGGGCCACTACGGGATCGAGCTTCGAAGCCAGGTGGGCGGGGTAGACCCCGGCGGCCACGCTCAAGAGCAGGGTGATCAGGGGGAAGGCGACCAGGTCCCAGGGGTCGACGATCAGAGTCAGGACCACCGAGAAGCTGGGACCGGGGGATATGGCGATGGCGAGGCTGTTGACGTAGGCAGAGATGAGATAGCCGAGGACGCAGCCTGCGATCCCGCCGGCGAGCCCCAGGACGCCGGACTCGATGAGGAATATCCTCCGGATCTCGGAGGAGGAGGCCCCCATGGCCATGAGCATCCCTATATCCCGGGTCTTCTCCAGGACGATGAGGTTCATGATGTTGGCGATCCCGAAGGCGGAGATCACTATCACCAGGAGCATGATCAGGGTGTTGGAGAACCGGCGGCTCTCGATCGTCTCCACGATCCCCGAGAGGCTCTGCCAACTCTCGGCGTTGTATCCTCGCCCCCTCAGCTCGGCTGCCACCTCGTCGGCCCGGTAAATGTCTTCGAGCTTGATCTGAACGTCGGTTATGACCATCCCCTCGCCGAGAAACTCCCAGGCCGTCTCCAGGGAGACGTAGGCGTAGTTGGGCGAGAAGCCCCCGGTATCGAAGATCCCCGATACCAGCAGGCTCATGGTTCTGGCGTCGGGAAAGCTCGCCCCAACGGTGTCCCCCAGGTTCACCTCCAGCTCCTGGGCCAGCTCCCTATCGAGGGCGACCCTTCTCCCGTTCTGGATGGAGTCCAGGTCTCCCGCCACCATATAGTCGATCCCTATCTTGGATATCTGGTTCAGCTCGTCGGGGACCACCCCCCGGAGGAGGACGTTCTCCACGTTCCCCTCATGGTCGAAAGACGCCGTCGTCGATAGGGCCGGGGAGACCGCAGTGACCCCGGAGATGGCCCAGATCGAGTCGATGAGGGTCTTATAGAGGTGGATGAACTCCTCCCCCTCCTCGGGAAAGACGGTGACGTGGGGGACGAACTCGAAGATGATGTCGTTCAAGGTCGTCTCAAATCCGTTTATAAGGGAGCGGAAGAGGATGGCTATGGTCACGGCCAGGGCGACGGCTCCAACCGCGAGGACGGTCTGCCTCCTTCGGGACACCAGATGCTTTTCTGCAACCACCAGCTCGAACAAGGGATCACTTTCCGGAGGATCGGTCCTCCGATAGTTGGTGGCCCGACCTATTTATAAAGTGCCTCCGCCGAGTTGGAGCGCAAAATTAAAGAAGAGATGGAAGCTCAGAGGGTGACCTCTTCCGCCTCCTCCACCGAGTAGTCCTCGTGGACGATCTTGCAGAGCCTCTTTACAAAGAGGGTCGGGTTCTTCGCCTGGAAGATGTTCCTT
>DAINAQ010000120.1:0-4077 GCA_036733325.1 Methanothrix sp. | reverse complement strand
AGATGAAAGATGGCGAGAGATGCCGGGATGGGAAGGAGGTTACGATCCGAAAGGCGACGGCCATTTAGAAACGGCGGATGGGAAGAATCTGAAATCTTGAGGACGGGAAGAAGGAAGAGTCGCAGGTCGAGCTCGATCTTGAGAGACTCGCTGACGTCTCTAACGACGTTTTTATAGCTAAAACCAACTTAAATTCAATTGCGGCGATTAATTTGTAATAGAGTAAAATTGCAGACCGCCAGCTCGTGGCCGGCGGCACTAGCCAGACAGCGCAGGGCAGCGAAACCCATGCTGGCCTAGCGCCCTCAGGAGAACATCTCTCTTGGCGGCTCGTTCGTCTCCTTCTTCGCCTTCGCCGCCGCCTCTTCCAGGTGGCGCTGCTCGATGGGGACACTGTCGATGATGGCCCCGTGGAGGGCCACCTTCAGAACCTTCTCCACCAGGTCCCGGCCGGAGAACCCCTCCGTCTGCCGGGAGAGGGCCGCGAAGTTTAGGGGGCCCATCTCCACGGGCAGGGTTTCCGCGTTCTTCTCCAGGATCGCCAGCCTCTCCTCGGCGTTGGGAAGGGCGAACCTGATCTCCTCCTCGAACCTGGACCTGATCGATTCGTCGAGGAACTCTACCTTGTTGGTGGCGGCGATGGTGCAGACCCCTTTCCTGGCGTGGATCCCGTCCATCTCCGTGAGGAGGGCGTTGACCACCTCCGAGACGTCCCCCCGGAGGTCCTGATACCTTCTGTCCAGGGCGATGGCGTCCAGCTCGTCGATGAAGATTATGCAGGGGGCCATCTGCTCCGCCCGCTGGTAGAGGCCGTGGATCTGTCTCGACCCCTCTCCTACAAACTCGCCGATGAGGGTGGTCGCCTTTATCGGGATGATGGGAACCTTCGTCTCGCTGGAGAGGGCTTTGGCCATCATCGTCTTGCCGGTGCCCGAGGGGCCGTAGAAGAGGATGTTCCGAGGGGCCCACTTGCCGAAGATCTCCGGCTCTTCGAGGAACCGCTCCACGATCCTCATCTTCCTCCTCGCCTCCCCCTGGCCGACGACTTCGTCGAAGCTGACCTCGCTCTTGATTCTGGCAGCCTCGGTCTTCTTCCTCTCCACCACGATCTTGGTCTCCGATCCGACCACCGAGACCCGGGGATGAGCCCTGATCACCTTGAAGGCGAAGTCGGGGTAGAGCCTCCGATCGAAGAGGTAACAGCCCGGCCTCACCATCTCGCCGTACCACTGCTCCCGGGCGTAACGCTCGAAGAGACGGGGGTCGTCAACCTCTGGATAATCCTGAAAAACGCTCTTGAGAGGATAACCTGCTGGCCTCAAAAGGACGTACCTCGCCCCTGAGGTCCTGCTTCTCTCCAGCTTGCCGCCAGGCTCCTTGGTTCCGGTCTTCTGGATCGATCGCACGAATCTCATCACGAGGCCGAATATAGTTAAATGTATTGGCCCTCGTTGGGCGGTGGTCGGGATGGAGACCTTCCGATAGTAATTAATACAACCTCGCCGTACCTAACGGTCAACTGGCTGAAGATGCCGAGGTGAGGATATTCATGGGAGATAATGGAATGGCCATCGCGCTGATGGTCTTGGGATTTCTGGTAACGTTCATGCTGCCGCTGTACGCTCTGGCAGCGATATTCTGAGGGCGCCTTCCGCTCTGGCGAAGGGACCGAGTGGCCCTCAACCCCTCCTCTTTTTTCCTCCATCCATCAATGGGCCAGTTCTGACGATATTCCGTCACCCTGGTAGTGCTGAATGCTGCTGCTTATCTCTCTTTGCGTCTTCCCAATCTTTCTTTCGACCCTCGGTGCCCTCTTCGACCCTCGGGTGCCTATCTCCGCGCTTCTCGGTCCTTATCTCTCTTCGACCCTCGGCTTCCCGTCCCGGCCCAGATGGGTCGGCGCCGAACCTCTCCTGCTGCCATCTCTCGTAACCCCCCCTCGGCTTCTTCCCTATTCAGCTCCTCTTCGCCGAAGGCTCATAGCTGTCACAGCTGGACGGAATGATCTTGCAGGTCCTGTTGATCTTCTGAGCCATCTCCTTGCAGAGGTCCTTCCGGTCCTCGCAGCAGCTGTCGGGGTGCTCCCTGGCCATCAGCTTCCAGGCAGCGGCCTTTGATCGTCCTCATGCTGACCCTGTCGGGAAGCCCCAGGGACCCCCCCGCCGCCCACCTGACCTCCTCGATCTTCAGGGGAGGCTTTCCCTGGTCAGATATCGATCCTCACCCCGAAGAGCCTCTCGAACTTCTCGTACTTTGCCCGCGCCCGGTAGAGGTTCTGGCGGGTGTAGGGCTCACCCCTCTCGCACCGCTCCATGTCCCTCAGCTCTGCGGAGGTGAAGACCGCCTCCAGCTGCTCCCTGGAGAGGCCGGAGATGCTGGATGCTCTGGTCTCCACCTTTGAGGGCTGCTTGATCTCCTTCTTCTCAGGCTGGCGGACTTCAAGATGGACGTCCCCCTCCCAGGACCATCCCGAATCGTATTCTGCGAGGATCAACCTCCCGCAACCCTGGCAGCGGGAGGCCACCATCCATCCGTCGGCGGCCTTGAAATAGGCGAGGGAGGAGAGCTCGCCGTCGCAGTCGGAGCAGAACCCCACAAAGTTCCGCTCCACCGAGTAGGGCCTGAGCTCTCGTCCCTGAAAATAGAGGATCTCATTCTCTTGATCTAGCCCGTACATCTCTCATAGGCCGGTGGTTCACGGAGCTTCTCTATCACTTCTGGCCCAGGACGTCGGCCATGGAGTATATCCCCCTGGGGGCGGACGCCACCCACCTCGCAGCCCGGACCGCGCCGCTGGCGAACGCCTGGCGGCTGTGAGCCTGATGCTTGATCTCCAGCCTCTCTCCGGGCCCGGCGAAGAGGACGGTGTGGTCTCCGACGATGTCTCCGCCCCTGACGGCATGAACTCCGATCTCATCTCCCCGGAGACCCTGACCCTCCCTTCCGTAGATGACTTCGTCCCTGCCCGCAGCCTTCGCCATGATCCTCACGGCTTCGGCCGCCGTCCCGCTGGGGGCGTCCATCTTGTTTCGGTGGTGGGCCTCAATCACCTCGATGTCGTAGCCTGCAAGGGAGGCGGCCGCCACCTCGATGAGCCTCCAGAATAGGTTGACCCCGAGGCTATAGTTCGGCGAGATGACCGCTGCCGCCCTCCCCTCGATGGCCGCGACCATCTCTTGTCGCTGGTCTTCGGAGAAGCCGGTGGTCCCCACCACCAGGTTGACGCCGAGCTCTGATGCGATCCTGACATT
Organism: Methanothrix sp.; assembly: GCA_036733325.1. Classification (GTDB taxonomy): domain Archaea; phylum Halobacteriota; class Methanosarcinia; order Methanotrichales; family Methanotrichaceae; genus Methanocrinis. The sequence continues at coordinate 826 of DAINAQ010000120.1, read as the reverse complement.
GGCGACCGTGGCCGTGGGTGTCGAAAAGTCGATCAGGACCTGGGCGCCGGTCCTGGGCAAGACTGTGGCCATATCCGACGGATCGGAGACCACGACCCCACCGACGAGCGGGTCTCCAACGCCCAGGAGATCGAAACCCGCCACCAGCTCCAGATCTTCAAACCTCTGGACCTCACCGATGATCAGCTGGCCCATCCGACCTCTGGCGCCCGCCACCGCTATCTTCGCGGTCATACAAACTCGCCCAGGAGGTCTACGGCCTCTCTCAGCTTCTTCTCGTTCTTCTCCGACATCGGCGCCAGAGGCAGCCTCAGAGGACCTGCGGCAAGCCCTATCATCCCGGAGGCCGTCTTGACGGGGATGGGGTTGGTCTCCAGAAAGAGCGCCCCGGCCAGGGGTGAAAGCTTATAATGCATCTTCCTCGCGGCCTCGAGGTCGCCCCTGAGCATCGCATCCACCATCTCCACCATCTTCCTGGGAGCCACGTCCGCCACCACCGATATTACCCCTCTGCCTCCCAGGGCCATTATGGGGAGGGTGAGGCCGTCGTCCCCGGAGAGAACTACGAAATCCTCGTCCCGGGTCATCTCGATGATGCTGGAGATCTGGGAGAGGCTTCCGCTCGCCTCCTTGATGCCTACGATGTTCTCAATCCTGGCCAGCTCCGCCACCAGCTCGGGTTTGAGGTTGATGCTGGTCCTGGTGGGGACGTTGTAGAGGATCAGAGGGAGGTCGCAGCTCTCGGCCACCACCCTGAAATGAGACAACATGCCCCGGTCGTTGGGCTTGTTGTAGTAAGGGGTGATCAGCAGGGCGGCGTCGGCGC
>DAINAQ010000119.1:0-4103 GCA_036733325.1 Methanothrix sp. | reverse complement strand
TGATCCCCTGGGTGTCCAGGAGGTTCTCGTCGAACATCTCCATTATGATCTGCTTGGCCCGGTCCACCACGTACCTTCTCTTGGAGGCCCTGACGTCCTCGATGTTTGAGATCTTGATCCTGGCGATGCAGGGCCCCACCCGGTCGATGGTCTCCAGGGCCGAGGCCAGGATCGCGGTCTCCACCTTGTCGAAGCTCGAGGGTATGGAGATCGTCCCGGAGGATTTGCCGCCGCTGGACGTGATCTGGACGTCGATCCGGCCGATCCGGCCGGTCTTCTGGAGATCTCGCAGATCGAGGTCGCTTCCGAGGAGCCCTTCGGTCTGGCCGAATATGGCGCCGACGACGTCGGGCCTCTCCACGATCCCGTCTGCCGTGATCTCAGCGTGAATTACGTATTTAGTGGTATCAACATTTTGCATCATAGACACCTCTTATTTTAAAATAGATAGATAAATACACTCGTGGCATCAGGGCTTCGCTAACGCGGCACAATCCACGATTTCCGATCGGAGCCGAAAAACCTCAGCATACTGATTTTAGAGGATGATGGTGAAGGTGTATCTATCTAGCTATTTCAATCGGTGGGCATCAACTTCGTGATTTTGAGCATCTTGATGATGGAACTTCTGCGTATCGGACTCTCATTCGTCTTCAGGCTTGGGTGAGAGGGACGCGCTGATCTCGGAGGCGATGGGTCCGCGCCCGAGAATCTATCCTGCCATTTTTATACATCACCCGGAGCGTGAAGTTGGGCAGATTGATCGTCCGGCTCGCAAAGCAACTTTGCGAGCATGATCATTGGCAAGAAATAAGACGAAGCTAGTTTAATAACTTTGTGGTGGAGGTTAACATGGTCCGATCAGACCTCATCGGTCCCCAGATGGGAGGAGGATGAGCTCGCCCCTGAACCTCAAAAACTCGACCTCGTCCCCCGCCCCGGCATCCAGAGTGCCGGGCCTGGATGCGGAGACGGTCCTGTAGCTCTGGGGGTCCAAAATCTCCAGGACCTTTCGGTCCGCGGCCACCACCATGCCCCTCTCGGCGGAGGATCGGTTCCCCACCAGGAGGGCATCTTCCGCCTCTTCTGAAGAAAGATAGACGGTCGCGCCGTCCCGCAGGGATCGCGAGACGGTCCTCTTCCCCTCAAAGCCTCTCACCTCCAGAAACGCGCCTTTCGCCCTGATCAGGTCGCCGGCTTTGAGCCTCGGAAGCCTGACCAGGATGCTGGTTCGATAGACGCTCTTTCCGTCTTTCGTCCCCGCCAGCTGGTAGGATTCCTGGGTGCTTCCCCCAAACCGCTCGTGGATGGCTCGCGCGATCGATCTTCCCTGCTGGGTCGACCCCACCACCAGGTCCATCCCGCCTTTGACCTTTTTGATCTCCTGGATGAAGGAGAGCCGGTCCCCCCTCTCAAAGGAGCTTGCTGTAACCTCCTCGGCGATCCTCTTGCTCTCCGCCAGCTCTTCGCCTCCGGGCGCTCCCGCAGACCCCCTGACCTGGACGGTCGCCTGGTAGTAGTTTCCCGCCATCCTGCTGCACCTCTCGCAGGTGGCCCGCCGGGCTTTTGCCCTGATCATACACTCGTCGGAGGCCGCAAGCTCGCCGAATGTTCCCGAGAGTTGGACTTCCACCAGGTACTGGGTGGCGTTCAGCTGAGAGACCTTGATCTCCACCTCCGGATCGCTGAGGTCCCGGTGGATGCCGATCTTATCGGCCACGGCGTCGGATATCAGCTCCTCGATCGGGGCCTTTTCATCCTGCCACCGCCCCCGGATCAGCTGGGAACCGCAGAGGGGGCATACCGTCACCTCCACGGAGTCGGGGCACTCGAGGAGGGTGGCCATGGCCAGGCGGCAGCGGTCGCATAAGCCCATAGGGGAGGGCTCGCCGCACTGGGGGCAGACGCTCTCTTTGGTCACATCTGCACCATCGTCACATCCGCACCATCTGGGCGGTGGGAACGCCGTCGATCCGGAGGACGTTCTTGCCGTCGATGGACTTCGCCTCGATGGCGCAGGCCACGGCCCTCTCGCCCACCATGTTGGCGATGGACGCCCCGGCCAGGGCCCGCTCGACGTCGCCCTTTGTCGCCTCCTCCTGGCCGAAGAAGGCGGCCTCCACCGAGAGGCAGAGCTCGCCCTCGTCGAAGGTCTTTCCCAATAGCTCGCAGTCGCAGACCGCCACCATAACCTCGCCGCTCATTTTGTGAACCTTGAGGTACATCATCTCTGATCTATCATCGTGGTCAGGCATCTTATCACATCATGGAAGCTTGAGATAGCCGGGTCTCGGCTCGAAGATCTCGCCGTTCGTCCTGAGCCTCTTTATGATCTCTTCGGCTTTATGTCTCTCCATGGCGAGCTTCGCCTCGGCTCCGTCCAGGACCGCCTCAAGGGGGGCGGGGCCCTGGTGCTCTCTGGTAAGCTCTTTTATGAGGTCGAGCACCAGCCTGGTCTTGTCCCTGGTGCTCTTGCTGATTCCCACCGCCAGGACGTCGGCGTCGAGGAGGCCGGTTTCGGGGTCGACCCCCACCTGGCGGAGGCAGGACTCGACGATCCTGATCACCCGTTCGGCATCGCCTCCGGTGATCTCCTCGCTGAGCCGGAGCCTCGCGCTCGATTCGGAGAGCCTGAAGAGGGCCTCCAGCTGCCTTGCGGTGACCGGGACGGGCTTGTTGGAGTCCTGGCCCTGCTTTCGGAGGCTGACGTAGTAGCCCTCCAGCCTCTCTCTCGCCTCGTCGGAGAGGACGGGGAAGATGTTCTTTCGAGCGTAGGCGATGTACTTTCGAAGGACCTCGGGCTCGATGGCGGGGCGGATCACCTCCATCACCGCCTCCAGCTCCTCCCGCGAGAATCCGCCCCGGGAGGAGATCTCTCCGGCGTAGGTGGTCTGGCCGATGTGGTGGGCGATCTGGGAGTCGCGGGCGTCGCTGGGCTCGTCGGTGAGGACGAAGATGAGATCGAACCGGGACATCAGGGCGGGGGAGAGGTTGATCTGCTGGGCTATCCCCTCGTACTTGTCGAAGCGGCCGAACTTGGGGTTGGCGGCGGCGAGGAGGGCGCATCGCGACTTAAGAGTCGCCATCACCCCCGCTTTCGCGACGCTGATCGTCTGCTGCTCCATGGCCTCGTGGAGGGCGGACCGGTCTTCGCTTCTCATCTTGTCCATCTCGTCGACGCAGGCGATCCCCTTGTCCGCCAGAACCAGGGCCCCGGCCTCGATGGTCCAGCGGCCGTCGCCCAGCTCGTCCTTGACCGCCGTCGCGGTCAGACCCGCCGAGGTGGAACTTTTGCCCGAGGTGTAGATCCCCCTTGGAGAGAGCTTGGAGATGTAGCGGAGGAGCTGGCTCTTGGCGATGCCGGGGTCGCCCACCAGGAGGATATGGATGTCGCCTCGGATCCTGGTACCGTCGGGGAGGCCCTTGGAGACGCCGGAGAATAGCTGCAAAGCAAGGGCCTCTTTCACCTCGTCGTAGCCGTAGATGGAGGGGGCGATGGACCGTTTGACCTTGTCGTAGATCAGGGGGTCGCCGGCAAGCTCTTTTATCAGCCGCTCGTCTTCTGCCTTGATGTCAATCTCCTCGAACTCCTGCTCCATCATCTCCACGGAGTTTCCTTCGAGGAAGAGGTCGAAGTAGGTCGACTTACCGGTCTGGGTCGTCCTCTGGTAGGACCGCAGAACGCCGTTGATCACCACCCGGTCGCCGGGGTAGATCATCCCGGAGAGGTCGTCTTCGAGCTGGACGTCCAGGGTCTGGGGCTGCTCGCCTCCCCGAAGCTCCTCGGGGGACTCCTGGACCCGGACGTTCTGGGCGTCGACGAACCGGGACCGATCCAGCATGAGCTTGAAGGGCCCCCGCCGGTCGCAGGCCTCGTTGGGGCAGTCGTAGGGCTCCTGGAACTTGGAGGTGGTCTGCTCCTTGAAGAAGAGGTGGCCGCACCTCTGGCATTCGAAGGCCGCCGAGATCACCTTCGGCCTCACCTCGGTCACCGTCCGGACCAGGCCCTCCAGGGCGATGAGCCGGCCGATGTGATCGCTCCGCAGCTCGCTCGTCTTGTACCTTCGGGGCAGCCCCACGATCCGGAAGTGGGCCTTCTCCAG
>DAINAQ010000118.1:0-4104 GCA_036733325.1 Methanothrix sp. | reverse complement strand
TCAGGCGGGTGGAGATGGACTATCCGGGCGGGCTCTTCGCCCCCCTGGGAGAGATGAACCGGCTGAGACGGGAGTTTCTGAAGGAGGCGGAGGAGGCGGTCGCCGCCTCCTTCCGGCCTTCTATCGAGGAGGTGAGAGGGGCGAGGGAGAGGTTCGAGAGCTTCATAGAGAGGCGGAGGGGGGCTCCGCGTTTCGCGTCCTGGAAAGAGTCGAAGTCCTCGAAAGAATCGAAGCCCTCGATCTCGGCTTACGCCGATTGCCTGGAGACGGTCGCAGGGGCAGTTGAGGGCGGATGCCGCCGGATCTACTTCGAGCCTCTCATAGGAATCGCCTCGAATAGAATGTGTAGCCCAGCAAAGACAAAACCAGGCCAGGTGCTGGAGACGCTGCGCCTCGCAAAGGAGATCTGCCGGAACAGAGACGCCGAGCTGGTCTGGAAATGGCCGAGGATCGCGAGACGGAGATATCTCGACTTCGCAGTCCCCCTGCTCGAAGGGACCCGGGTGGATGAGGTGATGGTGGAGGGGGTGGGTCTGGCGGAGAGGGTGAAGTCCGCAGCGCCGGAGATGAGAGTATCGGGATCGGTGGGCCTGAACGTCTGGAACAGCCTCGCCGTCCAGGCTCTGGCGCACCATTTTTGCAGGCTGACCCTCTCCCCGGAGCTCTCGGCCGGGGAGACGGAAGAGGTCGTGGCCAGGTCTCGATCCATTCGAAACCGCCCCCATCTGGAGGTGGTGGTCCAGGGGAACGTCGAGGCGATGGTGGCCGAAAACTGCCTCCTCTCCTCCGCCCTGGGGTGCAGGTCCGTTTCGGGGAGGGGGGAGGCGTTCTGGGGAATCGAGGACGAGACGGGAAGGGTATTTCCCACGAGAAGGGACGGCGAGTGCAGAGTTCACATATTCAACGCCGTCGAACTCTCCCTGATCGACCAGGTGCCGAGGCTCTTTTCGATGGGGATCGATTCCATGGCCATCGACGCCAGGGGCCGGACGGCAGAGTACGCCAGGAGGATGGCGGAGCTGTACAGTGAGGCCCTGGAGGGCGGAGACCTACACCGTCTGAAGTCGGAGGCGAGGGAGATCTCCATGGGAGGCACCACTGGAGGGGCCTTCCTTCGAGGGAGGCGAGAATGAGCCTGCCCTGCAGGCTCGGAGACTGGAGCAAGCTTCAGGACTGCTCCAAGCCTCTGAAGGACGCTGGCCTCAGGACGGCGCAAGGCTATGGATGGCGCAACCCTGAAGACGGCGCAAGCCCGAGGAGGGTGCAAGCCCGAGGACGGCTGGCCTAGCCTGGCCTAAACGATGCAAACGCATTGAATTGAAGCGAAGCTGGACGGGGTTGACGATTATGGACCCATCATCCGCAGTAAAAGGACGGCATGAAGCCCTCCGCCCCGACTATCGAAGCGGGATCTGCTGCGTCTGCGGCCACCTTCTATCAAACCACCTCAAGGACGGAGACGGCTGGAGGTGCAACGAGCGGGGGCTGGACGGGAGGCGGTGCGAGTGCTTCCTCCGGCCGATCCTGACCGGGACGGAGCGGGAGAAGGACCTCTACGATCTGGGCTGGAGGATGAACGTCTCGGAGCGGGAGATCTACGAGTTCAAGAAGAGGTTCAGGGACTCTTACCGTCGGTGGTGAGCAAAAAGAAGAAAAAAGGGAACAGTGGGGAACATTGAGGAACGGCGGGGAAAGGTGGAGGGATCCTAAGTCTGGTAGGGGCCCCTCTCGTTCCCGGAGCTGACGATCTCGTCGAATTCCTCGGAGCTCAGAACTGAAGGCGAGTACTCGATCCCGCGCCGCTCCAGGTTGTTCACGAAGGCTCGCAAATGGTTTCTCGATCCCCTCAAGAGAGCCTGGTAGACGAGGCTGATGTCCTCGTTGTCCGTCTCCGCCAGCCTGTCCTCAAGGTCCTGGATGTCCGTCTCCTCGATGGCCGCGCCGACTCTGAGGGCCTCCTCCAGCGACGAGCTGCCCTGGGCCACCAGGTCGTCGTAGAGGTCCTGAAGGTCGGGGTCGGAGAAGTTTCCTGCTTCGAGGATGGGGTCATCGAGCTCGTACTTGTCTATTAGAACCCCCATCGATTCCATGTGGGTCTCCTCGGCTGCGCCGATGTTCCCGAAGACCCGCAAGCCGTAGGTTTCATTGAAGACCTGGTAAGCGTCCCTGGCCAGCTTCTCCTCCTCTCTCATGAAGAGGATGCCGGAGGTCTCGCTCTCGTTCAGATCCTCCTTTTCCATCGCCTCCACCGCGTCCCGGATGGAGACAACGTCGAAGAAGGTGGCGCTGCTCTCGTCCTGAACATCGCCCGCCTCGGAGGGCGGCATGGCCAGGGCCCCGGCGGAGCCGAAGGCCGCGAAGGCCGCTAAGACGGCCACTAGATGACTCAATTTCATGAAAAGCATATTGGCTGAAATAATATATAAGTCGTCCTGAAAACTCCAGACCCAATACCCCACTTCAACCCCATAAGGACGGCCCCAACCATCTGACCATCAAAGCTGGTCAGAAGGGGACGATCCCACGGTAGATCTCAGCCCCCAACACCAGGGACTCCTCCACCGAGGCCAGGTCCTTCATCAGGAATATTCGCTCGTCTCTGGTCTGCAGGTGCTCGATGGAGTTCTTCAGAACCGGCGCGTACTTGCTGGACCGATCGAGACGGACCACATATCCGGCCAGGTCCTCGACCATCTGAAAGTCGAAGCCCCGGCCCTCCAGCTTTCTGAGGGCATCATCCCTCTCGTGCTCGGTGAGAAACTCAAAGCGCCAGTTGTCACGGTTGTAATGATCGGCCAGATCCTTGAAGATCTCCTTATCCCCGAAGAAATGCTTGAAGGTCCAGATCCTGCCCACCTTGAAGACGTTGATTTTGGTCCGCTGCCGGGCGACGTCGAAAGTGCTGGGCTTCATGGATCAAGCTTGAAGGGCGGAGGATAAAAAAGAGACGGAATCATGACTCTCCTCGAAGTCCCAGGCGGTGATATCCCCATGACCGACCGGCAGAGATTCTGCCCCTCAGGCCGTACCTCACCTCTCCATCGCCCTTCGCCGGAGATCCTCGGGCATCTTCTCGATGGCGTACCGCAGAGCGGTCCGGGGCATCCGGCCCTTATTCCTAATCACGTACTCGAAGACCTCCTTCTGGTGCTTCTTGCTCGCCTCCTTCAGCATCCAGCCGTACCCTTTCTGGACCAGGTCGTCCCCGTCCTCCAGGAGGAGGTCCGAGATCTCGAAGACGTCGTCGAGAAACTCGCCCTTCCGGGCCGGGAGGATCAGGGTCACCGCCGCCGCCCGCCGCAGCCACCGGTTCTCCGATCCCGTCCAGCCCTTCAGCCTCGCCACGAATTCGGGGTACATCTCGAGGAAGGAGCCGAGGGCGTGGTTGCAGAGGGTGTCGCACTTCGCCCAGTTGTTTACGTATTGGGAGAGCCACCTCTCGAAGATGGAGAAGTCGGAAGGCTCGTACCTCTTCCTCAGCGAGTAGGCCCACTCGAAGGCGATGAACGCTTCTTCGCCGTAGTCGGACTTCAAAAGCTCCTCGCACAGCTCGAAGATCTCCTCCTTATCCCGATCCCTTATCTCCCGAAACCGCCTCTTGGCGATCTCTCTTACCACTGCAGCCTTCACCCCGTGAAACTTGGCCTCCTCTTTGAAGAACCGCTGGCCGCTCTCTCTCGTCTTCTCGTCTGCGAACTCTTCCAGCTCGCGCCTCACGGCAGAGATCAGGTCGTCATTCATCCGCTCATCAAACTCCATAAAATTTGCCAAATAGGCGGATATCTGGTCCGCCCAAATCCTTAATCCGGGATGGTCACCAGATCCTGCATCCTCTCCGTCCGTGCTTCTCGAAGTACTGCTGGTGACGCTCCTCGGCCCGATAGAACTGTGAGGCGGGGACGATCTCGGTCACCATCTCTCTTCTATACAGCCCGGAGCTCTGAAGCTTCTCCATCTTGGCCCGGGCCGCAGCCTCCTGCTCTGGGTCATGATAAAAGATGGCCGAGCGGTACTGGCTCCCGATGTCGGGGCCCTGCCGGTTCCTGGTGGTGGGGTCGTGGATCGACCAGAAGAGGTCGAGGAGCTCCTCGTAAGTGACGACCT
>DAINAQ010000117.1:0-4116 GCA_036733325.1 Methanothrix sp. | reverse complement strand
ATGCTGAAGAGGTTTCCCACCCCGTAATCGACTACTGCAATCGTCAAATCTCATTCACCTGATGACTTAAATTTGGATGTTTTCGCGCCGGACCCTTATGTAGGTGCCGCCCCGTATATACTTTTTCAGGCCTTCTTGCTGGATACCCGAACCCCGGCCGCCGGATTGATGATCATCGATTCCGGCGGAATATTTTTGCTCAGTCTTCACGATCATATTTGACGTATATGATGATCATCGATTCCGGCGGAATATTTCGGCTCAGTCCTCAAAAAGAGGGCGGTCCGGTGGATCGTTTCCATCCCGAACCCAACCCTCATTTCATTCTGCAGGCGCTATCTTGCAGGCTGCCACCTTGTACTCCGGGATCTTGGATACCGGATCTCGCGCATCGGAGGTGAGGAGGTTCGCCCCGTAATAGTGGAAGGGCATGAAGACCATCCCCGGCTTGACTGAGTTGGTCAGCCTCGCCTTGGCCCTGGCCACTCCCCTCACCGTCGAGACCACCACCATGCTGCCGTCGGCGATCTTCAGGCGGGACGCGTCCAGCGGGTTCACCTCCACGTACAGCTCGGGGTCCCTCTCCATGAGGGATGCGCTCCTCTTGGTCATGGAGCCGCCGCAGTAGTGGACGACTATCCTCCCCGTGGTGAGGAGGATGGGGTACTCGGTGCTAGTCACCTCGGCGGGGGGGACGTTCTCGACTGCGGCGAGGTTTGCCCGGCCGTCGGGCGAGGAGAACCTCTCGGCATGGAGGATCTCCGTTCCCGGGTGGTTCTCTGTCGGACAGGGCCAGGATATGCCGCCGGGCCTGGATATCCTGGACTTCGTGGCGCCTCCGTAGGCGGGAACCGTCCGGTTGATCTCCTCCAAGACCTCCGAGGCGGAGGCGTAATTGAATGAGGCGGAGGCGTAGTTGAAGTCCAGTCCGAGCTTTCTTGCGATCTCGCAGATTATCAATAGCCCCTCTTTAGCCTCTCCGGGCGCGTCCACCGCCTTCTCCACCCACTGAACTCGTCTCTCCATGGAGGTGTAGCTGCCGTCCTTCTCCGCCCAGGCGGCGGCGGGAAGGACCACGTCGGCGAGCCGGGCCGTAGGGGTCATGAATATCTCCTGGACCACCAGAAAGTCGAGGCTCTCCAGAGCCCTGGTGGTCTTGGAAGTGTTCGGATCGCAGATGACGGGGTCTTCGCCGATGATGTACATCGCCCTGATCTTCCCTTCCAGGGCCGCATCCATCATCTCGGTGGAGGTCATCCCCGGCCCCTCGGGGAGGCTCTCCGCCCCCCAGGCGGCCTTGAAGAGATCGACGGATGAGGGATCGGAGGCCCTCCTGTATCCGGGATAGAACTCGGCGATGGCGCCCATGTCGCAGGTGCCCTGGACGTTGTTCTGGCCTCTCATGGGCATGATCCCCGCCCCCGGCCTTCCCACCTGGCCGCAGATCAGGGCCAGGTCGGCACAGGCCCTGACGTTATCGGTGCCGCAGACGTGCTGGGTGATCCCCATGGAGTAGAGGAGGGCTGAGGCCTCCGAGCGGGAGTAGAGCCGGGCCGCCTCGACGATCTCCTCGGCCGGTACTCCCGTCAGCTCCGCAGCCTTCTCGACGGTGAAGCCCTCCAGGCTCGCCTGCAGCTCTTCAAAGCCCCTGGTCCGATCGGCGATGAACCGCTCGTCTATCAACCCTTCGTCTATGGCGACCTTCATCATCCCTTTGATGAGATCGATGTCAGATCCGGGTTTGAGCCTCAGGTGGAGGTCTGCCATCCAGGAGGTGTGGGTGATCCTGGGATCGACGACTATGATCACCGCCCCGTTGTCCTTGGCCTTCTGGACCCACCGAGAGACGACGGGGTGGGCCTCGGCCAGGTTGGTCCCTATGGCCAGGACGCATCTCGCGTTCTCCAGATCCCTGATGTTGTTGGTCATCGCCCCGGTGCCCAGGGCCCCTCCCAGGCCCACCACCGTCGGAGAGTGGCAGAGGCGGGCGCAGTTGTCGACGTTCGGCGATCCCAGCAGCCGGGCCATCTTCTGGAGGACGTAGTTCTCCTCGTTGTTGCATCTCGAGGAGGCGAGAAATCCCAGGGATCGTGGACCGTGATCTTTGAGGGCCTTTCCCAGCCCCTTGGCCACCAGGTCCAGGGCCTCGTCCCAGGAGATCCTCGCCCACTCGTTACCGACCCTCCGCATCGGATATCGTAGCCTCTCCTCGTGGTTGAGAACCTCCAGGACCGAGTTGCCCTTGGGGCATAGGCCGCCCTCTCCCGTCGGATGGTCGGGCATGTACTCCATCCCCGTAGCACGCCCCTTATCCACCACCAGGTAGAACCCGCAGCCTACGGCGCAATAAGGGCAGACGGACGCTATTCGTCTATCGGTTATGCCAACACCTTCTACTAAGATTTTTACAGGAAGATTTTTACAGGATTTTCCCGCACCTTACGAGCACCATCTCCCGAGTCGCCCTCTCCGCCTCGATGTTACGGCGACAGGTGGGGCAGACCCGGATCCATTCCAGCCCCTCGGAGTCCTTCTGGGAGTCGGCGGGGAGGACCGATTCGATCCTCTTCAGCATCGGCTCCGTAGCATACCGCAACCCGCAGATCCTGCAGGCCACCAGGGAGAAGGAGACCTCCGGCTCCGGAACCGACTCGTCCAGGGGGACCAGGGTCAGAGCTTTTGCCGGGCAGAGCTCAACACAGAGGTCGCACTCCTCCCGGCACCTCTTCCAGTGGATGGACCGCTTCGTCTCGGTCTCGGTTCGGATGATGTTCTGGTTGGGACAGACGTTGGAGCAGGAGATGCAGCCAAGGCACAGATCCGGATCGATCCTGATCATCTCCGGCCCCCCTCTGCGGCAGCCCGAGCGGCTCGGGCCCGCTCCCTCCGGGACGCCAGTTCGAAATCGGTGGTCAGAGCGTTGGCAGGACAGGTGGTGACGCAAGCAGGCTCGGGCCTCCCTTCACAGAGGTCGCATTTGTGGGCTATTTTGTCGGTCCAGACCACCCCGAAGGGGCAGGCCAGGCTGCATAAGCCGCAGCCGGTGCACTTCTCCACATCGAAGGCCGTCCGCTCCCCCTCTTTGAAAAGGGCTCCGGAGAAGCAGGCGATGGTGCAGTTTGCCTCCTCACAATGATGGCAGAATATGGGAACTGAGGCGCAATCTCCGACGAAATGGACCTTGACGTGGCCGCTTCCGGCGTGGACCCGCTCGCAGGCCACCTCGCAGGACCGGCACCCGATACATCGAGCGACGTCGACGTAAATGGGCATTCAATCCCTCCCCTCGATCCTGAGGGCCGAGATCTGGAGCTGCGGCATCCTCGCCTCGAGGTCGGTGACCTTCGGAGTCGGGAGGTTGGTTTTGGAGAGGCGGAGGGGTGAAAAGACCGTCCCCCTCATCATCCCGCGAGGAAGGCGGGCCCAGCCTTCGACTGATGGCGAGCCCGGGAGGCGGGCCAGCTCTCCCGGGTAGTTAACAGGCGCTCTTGACATCTAATCCCCATGAATTTAATATATATCAGGCGATGATATGCGTCCTCAGTACGCATACAGGTTGCTGTAGGGCCTCTTGGACCGGGGAGTCAGCCTGACGAAAGAAGAGCCCATTATCTCCTCTTTATCCATCCCCAGCTCAGGGAAGCGCTCGACGAACCGAGAGACGTACTGGTCCAGGACCGCCCGGTCGGCCTCGTCCACGGGGGAGATCTCCACCTGGTCACCCACCTGATGCTGTTCTACGCTCCCCCGGAGGTAGATCACCCCCCCGTGCATGCCGGTGCCGATGAAGTTGGCCTGGTGGGTCTGGCCCTCCAGGTCCAGGACTATCACGATCCCTCCGGCCATGTACTCGCCCAGGAAGTCCTGGGACCGGCCGCCCACCACCAGGACGGGCCTTTTTCCCTCGTACTCCTTCATGTGGAGGGCGGTTCGATAGCCGCAGCTCTCCCGGACGTAGATCTCGCCGCCCCTCATGGAGAAGCCCAGAACGTCGCCGGCCCTTCCTTTGACGATCACCTCTCCGCCGTCCATGGTGTTTCCGACCCCGTCCTGGGCGTTGCCGTGGACGGCTATGGTATGGCCGTAGAGGAAGGCGGCGAGGTCGTTTCCGGGGGT
>DAINAQ010000116.1:0-4116 GCA_036733325.1 Methanothrix sp. | reverse complement strand
CGTAGTCGACGGTCCCGGCCCCGGTCATCTCGGAGAGGCCGGTCTTCCCCTCCTGAGCCATGAACCAGGGGGTCACCCAGGCCATCCGCCACCGCAGCTCCAGGATCTCCTCGAAGATCCTCTTGTAGCACTCCTTCAGCCTTTCTGCCTCCTCCTTCACCTGCTCCTGGGTTCCCATCCAGACGATCTCGATTCTGTGGAACTCGTCCACCCTCTCGATCCCGTGAATCCCGCCGCTCTCGTAGCGGTGGCTGGTCCCGGACCGGTCGAAGATCCTGATGGGCAGATCCTGGTTGGGGAGGGTCCTTCCCTGGAAGAATACCCAGGAGGGAGGACACTGGGCGTAGCACATCCCGCCGATGGGGTTGTCGATCTTCTCCTTGACCAGCTCCACGGGAACCTCGCGGGTCACCTTGTAGTGGTCCATCACCTCTTCCCAAAACTCGGGGTCCCGGGTCTTGGGAGGGCAGACGTAGTAGATCTCCGGGTATACGCCCAGGGCGTGGCCGCTCTTCTTCCATACGTCCCAGGTGACCAGCTTGGGAAAGATCATCTCCCGGTATCCCAGGGGCCCGATGATCTCCTCCAGGACGATCCTCTCGAAGGCCCGGAAGAGGTGGGTCCCCTCAGGGCCGTAGATCCACTGGCCGCGGCTCGCGCCGTGCTTGATCCAGCCCCGATTGACCATCTCCTCGGTGGGATCGCCCTCGAACTTCGGCGGCCGTTCGGAGCTCTGCCAGAGCACCTCCCAGTGCTCGGCCTTCCCTCCGTACTCCTCGGCCGCCAGCTTCTCGTCCAGGAGGCTGACGATCCTGTCGGGGACCTGGTTTTTCAGGTCTGACTCGTCCACGTCCAGGGAGAGGGTCAGGACACCGTCCTCGAAGGTCATCTCCTTGACGTGGGGTATCTTGTGGTCGATGGCCCGCTGGGACTCCACCTCGATCTCGTACCTGGTGACCTCGATGCCTCTGATCCCCACCCTGTACTTCTTGCCCAGAAGCTCGCCCAGGGGCCTTCTCAGCCTCAGAACCGCGTCGTGAGCCCTCACATATCGGTCGCTCTCAATGACGACAGATACACTGCTCTCGTCTAGCTTCCAGCTCTTGACCTCGGCGCCCTTCCCGCCGACCGCCCCCTTCTTGAGAAGGTCGGCGGCCCCGGCGAAGAACTCCTCGAGCTCCTTTTCGGCGGCGCCGGCGTCGGCGCTGAGCCTGAAGCTCGCCTCCAGATGAAACTTCACTTCCCCACCTCTTTGGTCAGCAGATCTAAAGCGATCTTAACGTTCATGATCAGGTCGTCGGCGGTGGCGAGGATCGTCCCCGCCTTCTCGGCGGAGAACTCCACCTCAAACTCCCCTTCCCCCACCGAGACCCTCATCCCCGGCAGGTTGTCGGGGTCCAGGGACCGGGACACCGTCCCTGCCGCGTCGCCCTCAAACTTCAGCCTCGCCCGGATCATCGTTCCCTGCCTGCGGAGAGCTGGCGGCCCACCACCTCATCTACTATGCTGATGAACTCCTCTTCGGCCCCCAGAGGGAGGGAGGCGCCGCTGGCGACGCTGTGGCCGCCGCCGTTTCCGCCCACCTTCTCCGCCGCCTCCTTGAGGGCCACAGAGAGGTCCAGGCCGCAGAAGACCAGGAGCCTGTTTCCCCGGGCCGAGACCTTGACCATCCCCTCGGACCGGTTCAGGACGATCATGGGCCTGTCGGTGTAGAGGTACCTCACGCACAGGCCGCAGACAACCCCCGCGGCGTCCATCTCCTCGAGGACGACGTACCTCAGGTTCTCGGTCTCCTTGAGCCTCTCCTCCGCGAGCCGGACCTCCGATAGGGTCCTGGCCCTGTAATCCCGGTCGATCTCTCTGCACTCTGATAGAAACGTCGCGTCCCTCATGCAGAGGGTGAGAGCCCGACCCGTCTCCTCCATCTTGCCGCAGGAGTTGAGGATCCACATGAATTCGAAGGCGTTCTCGACGACCTCTTTTTTGAGCCGGATGGTCTCCCCGACCACGGAATCGGCGGCAGAGCTCCCCTGCAAGAGAAGCTTCAGAACCAGGGCTGTGGAGAGGCGGGACAGGTCCTTCCTCCCCAGACTGGGGAGCTCGCCGGAGACGCCCACCTCTTCCAGGAAGGCCCGCGTCCTGGCGGGATCGCCGGCAAAGTCCAGGAGGGGGTCGAGGGCCCCGGCGAGGACCGCCTCCAGGGGTCCATCGACCATCTTGAGGCCGGGGCTTACCTCCACCACTCCGGAGTTTGCGGCCTCCTCCAGGATCGTCCGGTTGGCCCCGATCATCATCTGCCGGTCCCCCAGAGCCCCCACCAGGGCCAGCCCCGCCAGGTCCACGTTCTTTCCCATCTCCCGGACCACGGCGTAGACCGTCCCCGAGCCGGAGAGCTCGAAGGCGCCGTCGATCCCCGCCAGGTGGGGGTTGACGTGAAAGCAGTCCAGCTCCCCCACGGGGGTGTGGTGGTCGAAGACGAAGACGTCGCCCTCGATCTGGGATACGAGACCGGGCTTTCCGCTCCCCATATCGCAGAAGACCACCGGCGACTCGATGGAGTCGATGAGGGACTGATCGAGCCTGCCGACCAGGGTGGCGTGAAAGGGAATCTTCGCCCTCTTCAGGGCGGTGCAGATCAGGCCCGCGGATGCGATGCCATCGGCATCGTGGTGGGATATGACCCTCACGTTCTCACACTGCAAGAGGGAGCTGGCAGCGGGCTTTGCCAGCTTCTCCAGCCGTTTCATGTGATGAGCATCTCAGCGGTCTCTGGCCTGTACTGCCAGTTCGATGGCAGCCGTCCAGTGCCGCGGTAGTACTTGGCAAGACGTCTGATCTTGTTCTCGGTGAGCTGTAGCCACCTTCGATTGTGCAGGTCCTTCTTGTTGCTATCCAGGTGCTTTCTCATCCCGATCGCCTTTCGCATCAGGTTTGCGAGATCTTCGGGGATCTCGGGCACCTCGGCGTTCTCCCTCAGATAGCTGGTGAGCTTCGTCCCCAGGATCGGCTTGACGCTCGGAACCCCGTACTGGTCTCGGAGAGTGATTCCGATCATGGTGGGGGAGACCCCGTTTCCGTAGAGCCTGAGAACGTGCTTTCCCAGCTCATCTTTGCTGATGTCGCACCACTCGGGCGGCGTAGATCGAAAAGGCGGCCTCGATCTCGAGGACCCCTTTCTTCTGGTGTGCATTCTGGCCATATCAAATCCTCATTATAATCCAAAGTCAGATAAAGGCGAAGGCAAGCGTCTCAGCGTAGCATGTGATAAAAAGCTTGCGCCCTCGGGACTTCCTGCCCATCCTGGGAGTCCCGGCATCCAAAACCTCAAGAACACTGCCTCAGGACCACGGCGGTCGCGGAAACAGGCCCACAACCATGAAACCCCGCCTCCTTATCGTGGGTGAAGATTCTTTCATCGGCCTCTCCTTATTTATAGATCGTTCCTATCTTGTATCATGCTCCCCCCGTTCATGGACCAGCTCTTCCTCCTGGTGGGCAAAGCGGTCTTCGTTTCAGCTTTTGCCATATTCATATCTGCGGTCATCGCCGCCGCCCTCATCGCCTACTCCTTCAAGAGCGGCCACTTCTTCATGGCCAGGATCATGCTCATATCCGTCTCCCTCCTGGAGAGCCTGATCAAGAGCATCTTCAGGGCATTTCGAGCCGACGACTCGATCGTGGACGAGGTGGGAGTGAGGCTCCGAAACTACATCAACGCCGAGAAGTTCGAGGCCGTCCCCATGGACGAGAGGGCGATCTTCCTCCCCCAGTGCCTGCGGAGCGTCGACTGCCCCGCCAAGCTCACCCCGGAGGGTCTGCGGTGCGTCAACTGCGGCAGATGCGAGATCGGCGCGGCCAAGGTCTTCGCGGAAGGTCTGGGATATCGGTTCTTTGTGGCGCCGGGGTCCAGCGTCATAAAGCGGATGATCAATAAGTACCGGCCGCGGGCCATCGTCGGCGTCGGCTGCAACATCGAAGTCAAGGAGGGGCTCGACCTCTGCCAGGGCCACGACATCCCGGCGATGGGCGTTCCCCTCCTCACCAACGGCTGCGTCTCCACCACCCTCGACTGGGACCGCTTCTACGAGGTCATCTCAGACCATCAGGGCTGCACCC
>DAINAQ010000115.1:0-4161 GCA_036733325.1 Methanothrix sp. | reverse complement strand
CTGCTTGAAGTCGTACTCCTTGGAGATCTCGCTCATCGGGATGGCCTCTGAGTTCCTTTTTTCTGCTGAAGGGATGATGGTGGGGAGAGTTGCAAACAACGTTAATAGGATTATCGGTAGAAGAATTGGCCATGGATCTCCTCATCTACGCCGCAAACCAGTGCGATCCCAAGAGGTGCACCGGAAGAAAGCTTGAGAGGTTCGGCCTCGCCCGGACCACCAAGCGGTACAACCAGCTCCGGGGATTTCTGGTCTTGAGCCCCTTCTCCGAGCGGGCCCTCTCCCCCGCCGACCGTTCCGAGGTGGGCAGAGGGCTCGCCGCCCTGGACTGCTCCTGGGCCCACGCCGAGGAGGTCTTCGGCAAGATGCGCCTCAAGGAGAGGGCGCTTCCCTTCCTGGTGGCCGCAAACCCGGTCAACTTCGGAAAGCCCTTCAAGCTCTCCACGGTTGAGGCCTTCGCCGCGGCCCTGGTTATCCTGGGCGAGCGGACCCAGGCCGAGGAGATCCTGGCCAAGTTCTCCTGGGGGCACGTCTTTTTGGAGCTTAACCGCGAGCCTCTGGAGGAGTACGCCGCGGCGAAGGACAGCCGCGAGGTGGTGGCCATCCAGGCCGAGTATCTATAGCATCGTCCCAGGATTTCAATTTTGTAAATTATGGTGGAAGATGGCGAGTGACGGTGGAAGATGGTGAAGGATGGCTAAGGATGATGAATGAGGAATAAAGAAGGTGAAGGATGGAGAATGGTGGTGATTGATGGAGGGAATGGTGGCGAAGATATGATGAGATCCCATGTCAGGACGATCCTGGCCGGAGTCGCTGCCGGGTCTGCGATGAACCTGGCCATGCTCCTGACCTTCCGGTTGATCGGATTCGGCATCAACGCCGACGGCATCCTCCTGGACCCGGCCCTTCAGAGCGGAAAGCTCATCGCCGTTTGGACCGAGATCGAGCCCCTCCCCCTGGTCGTGGACCGGCCTCTCCCCATCCTCCTGGGGATCGTCCTCTTCGGCATCGTCCACGCCTACCTCTACCGCTGGATCAGCCCCTCCTGGCCGCCGGGGGTCGCCAGGCGCGGCCTCTCCTTCGCCCTGGTCGTCTTCCTGATGACATTTCTATTCTGGGAGTTCTTCACCCCCTTCAACTTGTTTGGAGAGCCTCCCGGCCTCATCGCCCTGGAGCTCTTCTTCTGGGCGATCATCGCGCTCGCAGACGGCTTCGTGATCTCGGCGATGATGGAGCGAGGAGCGAAGAAATGACCGAGGGGAGCAATTCGACGAAAATGCGATTGGTCGCACCCGGAAGAGGAGGGAAAGGCTGCTGGAATCAGAACGCAAGCGTTTTAGCCATCGTTTTCCTCATTTTTTCCCGACTTCTCCCGCCCGTACTCCTCCTTTATCGCCTCGATCATCTCCTCGTCCGCCTCCACCACCAGCGCCCCCATGTAGTTGCAGTCCTTGCAGTGGTAGACCTTGCCGACGTAGCCTCCGGTCTCCAGGTACATCTCGGAGCTCCCGCAGACCGGGCAGACCTCCACCATCTTCTCCTTCCTCTTCTCCATCTTCTCGGACATACCTCTCCCCCTCCAATCCTCTAATCAGCACAATCTAGCGGTCAGGCGGGCTTCAGTCGACTGAATTTGGCAGATTCATCCTAGAGCCATTTTATCATCTTATGATCTATATTAACCTTTGGGACTCGCCTCGGGTTTCGGCCGCCGATCCGGTGGGGATCTTGCACCTCCCGCCCGAAGCCGCGCTGCGATATGAGGGGAGCATCGGGGTTACATCGTGGGGGGGTAGTGGGGTAGTGGGGTAGTGCGTGGTGGGGTAGTGCGTGGTGGGGTAGTGGCGTAGTGGGGTAGTGGGGTAGTGGCGTAGTGGCGTAGTGGCGTAGTGGCGTAGTGGCGTAGTGGCGTAGTGGGGTAGTGGCGTAGTGGGGTAGTGGGGCAGTGGCGTGGTGGGGGTAGTGGCGTGGTAAAGTTGTGGGATGGTGGGGCGATGGAGCGGTGGGGAGGGTGGCGAGGTTTGACTGATGCCGAAAGGGCGGCAAACGCGGCGATGAGAGGCCGGGACGGGGGCCACCACCAAGTTCGATGCCCTATTTTGGGCGCCCTATTCCGATGCGCTCTGACTCACCCAGTCCCAGGCCTGGTTGAGCTGGGACTCGTCGAAGTACTTAACCGAGCCCCGCATGAAGAGCTGGGCGAGCTTCGTCATCCACTCTTCCCATCGCTTGTTACCGACGATGGCCACCAGCTCGATATTCTCACCGTACCTTCGCCAGTACTCGTAGTCGTCCCAGGCGGCTTTCGGCTCCCACCCGTGGAAATCCTCCAGCAGCCAGAGGAGCCTGATCTTCCCGTACTTCTTGATCCCGTCTTCGAACTCCGGCGCCATGGCCTTGTAATCGGCGTCGGTCAGCTTTCCCGTCATCCTAAAGCCGATGACGTTCCCCGAGCTCTCCTTAAGCTTCTCAAACACTTCTTCACCTCCGATTTCATTCACGTTTATTCTTGACTTTTCTTCAGAAGCTTTTCATTCTCGCCCCTCACCTCGCAGAGATCGACGGCTGGCGTTTTGTCTATCGTCCGAGTTGAGGCCGGAAACATGATCTAATATCTAAACACGTTGCCTAATAAAGTTTTTGAATCATTTCACTTTTTGGCGCTGGGACGGGATGCACCAGACGGTAGTGGTCCCCCCCCGAAAAGTCGACATCAGGTTAAAAAAAGCGGGGGGGCGGGAAGTGTCGGGTGGGGAGGTGGATGGAAAATAATAGGTGGTGGTTTGGTGGACGGCGGAAGGCAACCCACCAGATTCGTAGAAGCTTAGGGCACGAGCCTTCTTCTGTCCCGCGGGAATAAGACGGCGTCCCGGATGTTCTCCAGCCCCAGCATGGTGAGGACGACCCTTCCCAGGCCCAGGCCCCATCCGGCGTGGGGCGGCATACCATACCGGAAGGCCCTCAGGTAGAACTCAAACCCGGAGGGGTCGAGCCCCTGGGCCACTATCTTCCGCACCAGAAGCTCGGGGTTGTGAACCCTCTGAGCACCGCTGGCCAGCTCCATCGAGGGATGCATCAGGTCGAAGCCCCGGCTGATCTCGGGCCGATCCTCGAAGGGCTGGGTGTAGTAGGGCTTGATCACCGTCGGCCATTCGGTCATGAAGTAGTGCTCGCCGATGGCGGAGCCTATGGCCCTCTCCGCCTCGGTGTCCAGGTCTTCTCCCCACTCGATCTGGGCCGACCTGCCCTGGTTTGCGATCTTCAGGGCCTCGGTGTAGGTCACCCTCTTGAAGGGGGTCTTGGGGACTTCAAGCTCGATTCCGAGATACTCGAGCTCCGTTCCGCACCTCTCGGCCACGTCGCCGTAGGCCTTGGCCATGGCCTTCTCCAGGAGAGCCATCACGTCCAGCTCATCGGCGAAGCTGACCTCGACGTCGATGGATATCGCCTCGTTGAGGTGGCGCCTGGTATCGTGCTCCTCGGCCCGAAAGATCGGCCCGATCTCAAAGACCCGGTCCAGCCCCGCCGACATCAGCATCTGCTTGTAGAGCTGAGGGGACTGGTTGAGGAAGGCCTCCCTCTCGAAGTAGGTGATGGGAAAGAGGGCCGTGCCGCCCTCGGTGGCCGTCGCCACCACCTTGGGGGTGCAGACCTCGATGAAGCCGTTGTCGGAGAAGAAGTCTCGAAAGGAGCGAAGGACCTCGCTCTCGATCCTGAATACCGCCAGAACTGAGGGTCTCCGGAGGTCGATGAACCGGGAGTCGAGCCTGGTGTCCAGGTCCGCCCCCACCTTTCCCGTGGGGTCCATGGGCAGGGGCGAATCGGCCGCATTGAGGAGATCGATCTTCGTGGGGATGATCTCGTAGCCCCGCGGCGCCTTGGGCTCGCCCTTGACCTTTCCCTGGACCAGGATGACGCTCTCCCGGCTGAGGTGTCTCACCTTTTCGAGGAGGTCTTTATCCGCATTCTTCGCGACCAGGGTCACCTGAGCGAACCCCTCGCGATCTCTCAGGACGAGAAAACAGATCCCGCCCAGGTCTCGAACCTCATGAGCCCAGCCCGCCAGGGTCACCTCTAGGCCGTCCATCTCCGGAAGTATATCACCTGAATAATGAGTTCTGAGGACCAAACAACGTCACCGATGGGAGAATAGGGTTC
>DAINAQ010000114.1:0-4207 GCA_036733325.1 Methanothrix sp. | reverse complement strand
GCCCCGGCGAGGTCCACAACTACTTCAGCCCCTACGGCAGCCCCTACGACGCCGCGGTCACCTTCTTTGCCGTCCTCGCCGACCTCCACCACCGGGTGAAGTCCTGGACCATCGCCGCCGAGGACCCCTTCCTCTTCTCCACCGGGATCGACCAGTTCACCGGCGACGCCGCCTGGGGGCCGCGGAGCCTGAGGGAGGTGCTGGAGCGGGCTGATACCACCTCCCTCGAATACCATGCCAGGAGGGGCGACCTCTCGGCCTGGGTTCGGGGGAGCCTCCGGGACCAAGCCCTCGCCGGGAAGATCGAGGCCGCCGAAGGCCTCCGGGGCGATGGACTGAGGGCGGCCCTGCTGGCGGCGGCGGCCGAGGCCGCGGAGAGGGGATCGCCCGGGTGGGCCGGATCGGGCCGGTCGGCCGGTGGCTGCAAGGCCCCAGAGACCGCCCCCTCCGAGGGGCGAGCCGATCCGGGAGGAAAGAAAGGGGGGCGGAATAGGTCTGCCTCAAAATCGGGAGGGAGATGAGTTGAGCCTGGAGGAGACGATCCGACCCAGGAGCTATGACCAGGGCGCAAGGCGCGAGTGGTTGATCACCAACGGCCTCGGAGGCTACGCATCCTCATCCATAGTGGGAGCGAACACCAGGTCCTACCACGGACTTCTGGTGGCGGCTCTGGACCCTCCCGTCGGCAGGACCCTCCTGCTATCGTCCCTGGACGAGGAGTTCTGGTCCGAATCACATCGCAGCCAGCTCGCCTGCCATCAGTATCCGGGGGTGATTTACCCCCAGGGCCACCGTCACCTCCAGGAGTTTCGCCGATATCCGATCCCCACATTTCTATACCGGACCGAGGACGGGGCCTCCATCGAGAAGAGGGTCTTCATGGTCCAGGGGGAGAACACCACCGTGGTGAGCTATCGGATCGAGGGGTCCGGCCTCTTCAAGGTGGTGCCCCTGGTCAACTGCAGGAGCTTTCACCTCGCCTCCCGATCCCCTCCCATGGAGCAGTCCGCTCTGAAGATGGAGGGGGGCGGGAGCGGAGTGCGCCTCCGGTCGGAGTGCGAGTTCACCCTGGCCTCGGACTGGGCCCGCTACATCAGGGGGGGCGTATGGTACAACAACCTGGAGTACCAGGTGGAAAGGGAGAGGGGGCTGGCCTGGAGGGAGGACGCCTTCTCCCCCGGCTGGTTCGAGGTCCGGGTCGATGGCCAGCTCTCCTTGAGCATAGTCGCCTCCACAGTTCGGGATTCGCCGGAGTGGACCGAGGAGCTCTCGATCCGGGAGGTGGGAAGGGTGGAAAAGCTTCTGGCCAACGGGAGGCGCGACCCCAGGTTCATCCAGCTGGCGGTCGCTGCCGACCAGTTCCTGGCGGAGAGGGGGGGAGGAAAGAGCATCATCGCCGGATACCACTGGTTCAACGACTGGGGGAGGGACGCCATGATCTCCCTTCCAGGCCTTCTTCTCACCACTCGCAGGTTCGACGAAGCCCGAGCCGTCCTCACCTGCTTCGCCGGGGCGATGAAGGACGGCCTCCTCCCCAACGACTTCGGAGCCGAAGGGTACAACACCATCGACGCTGCCCTCTGGTTCTTTGAGGCGGTTCATAAGTACTGGACCTACTCCGGGGACCTGGACCTGGTGAGGGAGCTATTCCCGTCCCTTCTGGCCATCGTCGACCGCTACTCCCAAAAGACCCCGGGGTCCCGTTGCGACGGGGACGGGCTCATCGTCTCGGAGCCCGGCCTCACCTGGATGGATGCGAAGGTGAGGGGCGAGTTTGTCACCCCCCGGGCGGGGAAGGCCTGCGAGATCAACGCCCTCTGGTACAACGCCCTGAAGGTGGTGGAGCTCTTCGGCCGGGTCCTTGAGGAGGAGGCGGATCTGGAGACGGATGAGGAGGCGGGTCTGGAGAAGGGCGAGAGGTCGGCAGGCGATATGGCGGAACGGGTCCGCGACAGCTACTCCAAGTTCTGGAACCCCGATATGGAATGCCTATTCGACCTGATCGAAGAGAACGATCCCGCCCTCAGGCCGAACATGGTGATAGCGGCATCCCTCCCCTTCACCCCCCTGGATGAGGACCAGATCCGGGGGGTGGTGGCAGTTGCCACCGAGAAGCTCCTCACCCCGTACGGCCTGAGAACCCTCTCGCCGGAGGACCCGGCCTATCTGGGGCGGTACCAGGGCGGGCCCGAGGAGAGGGACCGAGCCTACCATCAGGGGACGGTCTGGCCCTGGCTCATCGGTCCTTACATCACCGCCCGGCTGAAGTCGAACCGCCACTCCAAGAAGGAGAGGGATGCGGCGAGGGAGATTTTGAGGCCCCTCCTGGACCGGGAAGGCCAGATCGGGGTGGGCACAATCTCTGAGCTCTTCGACGGCGACGAACCCCACCGGCCCGGAGGCTGCATATCTCAGGCCTGGTCCGTTGGAGAGGTGATGAGGGCCTGGTCGGAGGACGTGATGATGGGGAGAAGGAGGAAGAAGGGGAGAGGGGGAGGCGTTTAGAGGGAGTGCTCGGCCTTCTTTTCTCCGGCTCCCCCGCAGGTTGTCATCTCTTCAAGCCTCCGGGACGCCTCCTTTCATCCAGGATCTATTTACTGGATAGTCTCCTCGACGGGAGCCGAGTCCGACGGCTGGGCCATCATCGCCATCAGCATCTCGAGCCAGGAGGGGGCGGCCAGCGCCTCTTCCGGCACCACGATCTCGACCGGATCGTTGTAATTGGAGTAGATCACCGTCGAGTCGGTCTCGATCTCCATCTCGATATCGCTCATCTCGCCGACGGGAAGGTTCATCAGGTCGTCTGTGAGGGTCAGCGCCATAGACATCTGGGTTTTCAGGGGGAGGTGAGACTCCACCGAGATCCAGGTCGTCCACTCCATCTCGCTATCCTCGAAGATCTCGGTCATGTTGAAGGCGTAAAACGGCATTGAGCCCATCTGCTGATTGAGGATCATGGTGAAGGTCTCCATGTCGGGGACCACCTTCACCCTGTAGGCCTCCTCGCCTCCGACCTCCTCCGTGCCCACGAGCTCGATTTCGGAGGCGTTGAGGAGCTCAGCCTGAACCATCACCTGGTTCTGCTGGTCCCACATCTCTTCGGGCATCCCGGGCATTTTGGTCCAGTTGCCGTCGGTGTTGGTGTACAGAGTGTCGTTCTCCATGTACATCTCCAGCTCAGTGGTGACCTCTCCGGTCTCCTCGGAGGTGGCGGTGGTGGTCATGGTCATCTTCATCGCCCGGGCCGATACGTTCAGGACGCCCTCCCCCTCCGATTTCGTCTCAAAGTTCATCGTCCGCAGGGTTCGGTTCGTCTCCGAGTGGTTGACCAGCTTTATGCTCTGATGCGTATCCGTGGAGAAGGTGACGGTCTCGATCTTCTCCACCGACTCGATCATCATCGCCTTCAGCTCCTCGGGGCTGGGCTTCTCCTCCACACAGCCGGAGAAGGCGACTATGATCAAGGCCAATAACAGTAATAGTTTCTTCATGTGGCAAGCCCTCTCTCCGACGGACTATTTCACACTATCGTTCGGTTTTCGTTCCCTTCGCCCAAATTGCCGCCGGATGATCGTCGCCCGATCGTCCCCAGATAAACCAATCTACTAAAAGGAAGAAACCAATTTGCCAAAAGAGATGATCGATCCTCCGGGGAGAGGAGATCAATTCGCCAAAAAGAAAAGTTCAAAAACCATCCCTCTTACGTCTTCCCCTCCTCGGCTCTAGATCTTTCGGCCATCCTTCCGATCCATATAGTGGCGAAGACGGCGATTATGGTGACCAGGATCGCATATCCCCATATCCCATATGCGGCCATGAAATAGAGCGGTCCTCCCTCAGCGAAGAGCGACTTGATGGCGTCGTTCCAGGCGAGAGCAGCAATCAGGCCGAAGGCGGCGGTTATCAGGGCCGCCAGCTTGTCGATCACTTCGTACTTCAGCATCTATATCACTCCCAACTGTTTCTGGCGATATGTATGATCCTGCCAGTATATATAATTTTATTGAATTTGGTCACTATAAGGATCTGAAGCCGTCCGTTATCCGAATGATTTTCGATGCACCCCACTTATTTCTCGGGAGATGTCCACTGGATTTTGTGGGGGTGTTGAGGAGGACGTTTTTTGGCGGGCGGGGTGGGGCGGCGGGCGGAGGAATGCACAATCTTTATATACAACGTCGATATTTAGACATTATAGTACAAAATC
>DAINAQ010000113.1:0-4214 GCA_036733325.1 Methanothrix sp. | reverse complement strand
TCCACATGAAGCTGAGAGTATACCCCCACCAGGTCCTCAGGGAGAACAAGCAGGCTACCGGAGCCGGGGCGGACCGGGTCAGTAGCGGCATGCGCCACGCCTTTGGAAAGGCCGTGGGGACGGCCGCCAGGGTTGATGCAGACCAGAAGGTATTCTCCGTCAGCACCACCCCCTCGAACGTCACCCAGGCCAAGATGGCCCTGAGGAGAGCGGGACAGAAGCTGCCTACGCCGGTCTACATCGTGGTAGACAAAGGCGCCGAACTCATCAAATAATCGAGGTCGATCGGTGTTCTGATGGAAGACTACATGAAAGGGCTTGATCGGGCCATGAGCAGGCTCCCCGACTCCAGGGGGACCGAGGACAGGTTCGTGATACCCCCACCCAAGATATTCTACGAGGGGAAGACGACGGTCCTCGAGAACTTCGCCAGCATCGCCGACGCCCTGAACCGGGACCCTGACCACCTGATGAAGTTCATCCTCCAGGAGATGGGCACCGCCGGCAAGATCGAAGGTCAGCATGCCGTATTTCAAGGCAGGTTCACGGAGCAGAGCCTCGAACGTCACATCGACTCCTACGTCCAGGAGTACGTCATCTGTTCCGAGTGCCACAGGCCCGACACCCAGCTCATCCGGAGCGACCGGGTTCTGATGCTCAAGTGCGAGGCCTGCGGGGCTCACCGGCCAGTGCGAAAGAGGAAGACGAAGACGGTCGTCCCCAAGGACGTCATCGAAGAGGGCGAGACCTACGAGCTTCGGATCGACTCGGTGGGCAGAAAGGGCGACGGGATCGCTCGGGTCGACAAGTTCATGATCTTCGTTCCGGGGACGGCGAAGGGGGACATAGTCCGGGCCAAGATCAAGAAGATCAGCGGTACCCTGGCCTTCTCCGAGGTCGTGGAGAGGAAGGGCTCGTCCTGAGGCGGTAGAATGGACCCCGAGATCGGCCTCACCTTCACCGAGAGGCATCTGTACCTGATGGAGTTCGCCCCGACAGAGTTCTGGAAGCCCTTCGCCGAGAGCTACAACTCCCTCCCCTGGGAGGAGAGGAGCGACGAAAGGCTGGCCATCGTGGCTGAGAACTACTCCTACCTCCTCGACCTCCTGGTTCATGCCAGGCTGTATTATCTGAGCAGAAAGCCTTACGAGGAGCGGTTCAGGTAGAATTTGGGCCGTCTTCTGGAGCCGGTTTCGATGGACCTGGTCTGCTCCCATCGGGTGAAGGGCCTGCCCGCCATCGGAGAGGGAGACGATCTCGCGGCGATGATCCTGGACCGCTTCCCGATCCGGGATGGGGACGTGGTCTGCATCGCCTCCACCGTCGTCTCCAAGTCCGAGGGGAGGGCGAGAAAGCTCGAGGATTACTCCCCCTCGGCTCGGGCCGAAGAGATCGCAAAAAGGCTGGACAAAGACCCGGGATTCGTCCAGGCGGTCCTGGAGGAGTCCGAGGAGGTCCTCCTCGACCGGCCGTTCCTCCTGGTGGCGACGAAGTTCGGTCATATCGGGGTCAACGCCGGGATTGACCGGTCCAACGTCGGCGGAGGCCGAATCCTCCTCCTCCCGGAGAACCCCGGCGCCAGCGCCGACCGGATCAGGAGGGGGCTACAAAAGGACTGCGCCGTCATCGTCACCGACACCTGCGGCCGGGCCTTTCGCTGCGGCGTGGCGGGGGTGGCCATCGGCTGGTCGGGGGTCGCGGCCCTTCGGGACTGGCGGGGAGAGCGGGACCTGGAGGGGCGAGAGCTGGAGATCACCCAGGAGGCGATCGCGGACGAGATCGCAGGGATGGCGAACCTCCTCATGGGCGAGGGGGGGGACGGGACCCCTGTGGTGGTGGTGCGAGGGCTTGAGGTCCCCAGGGCGGGAGGCAGGCTATTTCGGCCGAAGGATCTGGACGTGATCAGAGACCGCCTCCAGGAATCGAGATTCCAGGATCGAGATCCAAGTTCTTGACCAGCCATGCGGCCCACAAGAGTCGTCATACCCTTCAAGCTCGACTGCGCCAAGAGCAGGCTTTCATCGGTCTTAACTTCCGGGGAGAGGGAGAGGCTCGCCCTGGCGATGCTGGAGGACGTAATCGATGCCGTCTCGGAAGCAGGGAAGGTCACCATCCTCCTGAAAGATCCACTTCCGGAAGGGTTTGTCCTCGACGCTAGGCCGTCCGGACCTGGGATGGTATCCGGGGTCGAGCTTTCGGAATGTCCCCGGGAGCTGGACCCGGCTTTGAACGCCGTGATCGAGGCCGAAGAGAGGAAGGGCTGGCCTGTCGACCTTTTGATCGCCATGGCCGACCTCCCCCTGATGAGGCCCTCGGATATCGCCGATCTCGTCAGCACCCCCGGAGATGTGGTGATCGCTCCGGGGAGGGGGGGCGGAACAAACCTAATCCTGATCAGAGATCCGAAGTTCAGGGTCAGCTACTACGGTCTGAGCTATCTGAAGCACCTCGAGAGGGCTGGAGACCTCAGCCTCTCGGTTGGAATATTCGAGTCCTTCCGATGTTCAACCGACATCGACGAGCCCTCGGATCTGGTGGAGGTGCTGATTCACGGCCGGGGGAGGACGCCAGAGCTTTTAAAGAATCTGGGATTCGAGCTGTCGGGCAGAAGGGAGAAGGCGAGGGCCAGATGGATTCGAGAGGACGGGAAGAATTGATCCGCCCCCGGTATTTGAAGCAGGTATTTACAGGGTATGCCGACAGCGTCGATCCTCATTTTCCATCATCGCCAAACGGCCGCCTGTTCTAGTATACAGTAACCCTCCGCACGCCGTTGATGTCCATGAGGAGCCGGACCAGCTCCCCGGGGATCTTGGCCTCGGTGATGATGGTGAGCTTCGGCTGCTCCACGAAGTAGGGATCGTCGGAGACCGCCTGCCTTATGGAGAGGCCGTACCTGGCGACGGCGCTGGCCACATCCCCGAGGAGGCCGGTCTGAGCCGCGTCGACGGGGGTTATCTCGATGACCCCCAGGCCCACCACGGGAGCCACCTCCGCGAGGAAGGTCATCGACCGGACGTTCTTGAATATCTTCCATAGGTCCCCGTCCTCAACGATGGCCGCGGCGGTGGTGTCCACCACCCTCCGATCGACGTCCAGCTCTTTTGCGATCTGGGCGTGGGGTATCTCAATCCCCCCCGAGACGACCCTTCCCCGCTCGCTCACCTGAAACCCCCGCTCCAGGATCAGCCTTACAACCTTCTCCTGCGCCGGATAGCGCTTGAACTTGGCCAGAATCTCCCGCCACATAACATCGCCATTCTCAGCTGTATTGCACTAATTTGTACAAAAGCCCTTTCCTCTTCGGAGTCCTGATGAGCCGAGCGGGCGTGCGAGGCCAAACTTACTGGAGAGCGGCGAGCTGGAGATGTAATTAGTCTCCAGGTACCTCGCTTAAGATGTGTTCAATCTCGGCCTTCTTCCTAGGATTCAAAGAAACATGTAATTCTTTAGTAGACGGCTTCCCCAACAAAAGGCCCTCGGTGATCAAATCTTTTGCCATGTCTTTAGCATCACCTATCTGGTGGCTAGGTAATCCTTTCGATACCAGGTCGATGCTTGTATGCGATGCTCCCCATTTACCACGTAGATGTAATTTATTAAGAATATGAAATTGTATCTTTTGATAGTCGGAGTCTTTCATAATATGAGGATAAGGCATCCGATATTTAAATCTATTGTTTAGTACTCATATTAAACAATAATGTAAACGCTTATAACCAATAAAGATGTATAACGAATTGAACACGCAAGAGGTGATGAGACATGTGCCCCAAAAAAGAATGCGAATCAACTTTGTTTATCGAAATCTTCAAAGTAAAAGACCCAATATTCAAAATACTGGACTTCTTCATCGACAACCTGGGATTTGACTACTCAAAGACCGACATCGCGGCGGGAGCTGGGATCAGCCGGACCACCCTACACTTAATGTGGAAGACGTTAGAGGAGACGGACATGGTGGTGCAGACCCGCGAAGTCGGCCGAGCGAAGATGTACAAACTGAATCTCAAAAACCCCATTGCCCAAAGGTTCCTGGAGCTGGAGCGGGCGGTAGCCGACTATTACGCGTCCTCTTCATGTGACGCTCCTCAGGTAGAGGAAGCGCCCGAAAGGACGTTGATCTACTCCTAAAAGGTGAGACTAAAATGAAACGAGAAGATGAAAGATGGCGAGAGATGCCGGGATGGGAAGGAGGTTACGATCCGAAAGGC